>PLWR01000697.1 GCA_003165615.1 Acidobacteriota bacterium
GCTGGTAAAAGATCAGGGAGTTTTCAATGCGCCCTTCCCGGATCTTCAAGCGCTCCGCGGGAACGTGGAAGTAGGTGTCAACCTGGTGGTCCATTCCCAGGAAGCGCGCGCGCAGGCGCTTGAGGGTGGCGCGGACATGAGGCGCGTCATGAAGATACGCCTTGAACTCGAAGTTGAGGAGCTTCATGGGTGCGAATCCTCGCATCGACGGATACGGATTGGATTTGCAAATGGCCGGGACCAAACGCCCGGTGAACCACTCCGCCCGCGCGACCCCGGGTCGCGTTTAGGCAGATTGGCAAGATGGGTTTATTATCTCATTCCTGCCACCCTATGAAAACGAAATTGCCAACCCGCTGGAACGTCACCCCGCGCGAGGCCGTACGCTTGCAACTGACCTGGCGCGAGCGCGTGGAAACCCAGGACCGGTATGGGCCCCTGCAGTATGTTGCCGGCGCCGACCTGGCCTTTGACCCGGAAACCAATCTCGCCTTCGCCGGCGTGATTGTGTACCGTCTTCCCGAGCTGGAAGAGGTGGAGCGCCGGATGGCGCGGCGCAAACTGCGTTTCCCTTATGTGCCGGGGTTGCTCTCCTTTCGCGAAAGCCCGGTTCTCCTTGCCGCCTTCGCGCGCTTGCGGATTCAGCCGGACGTGATTCTGATCGATGGGCACGGCATGGCGCACCCGCGTCGATTTGGGATTGCCTGCCACCTTGGCCTGCTTCTGGATACGCCCACCATCGGCTGCGCCAAGTCGATTCTGGTGGGCGAGGCGGAGGAGCCCGGCGCGCCGGCGGGTTCCACGTCCCCGCTGGTCGACAAAGGCGAAACGGTCGGCGTAGCGCTCCGCACCCGTGACAAGGTGAGGCCGATTTACGTCACCATCGGCCACCGCGTCTCCTTGCACTCGGCCGTGAGAATTGTGGCTAAGTGCACCGACGGCTTCCGCATTCCTAAACCCACACGCGAGGCGGATCACTGGGTGGGCGAATTGCGGCGAGCTTACCAAAAGTCATCAGTTATCAGTTTTCAGTTGTCAGCAAANNCTGAGAACTGATGACTGACAACGGTTTGATGCGAGCCCATTTCTATGTCACCAACCACTTCGGAAAGTGAATGCGTCGGCCTGTGCTTCACCTGTCAGCATATGCGCCCGGTGCGCACCGACCGGGGCTCCGTATTCTATATGTGCCAACGCTCGAAGACAGACCCGGGGTATCCCCAATACCCTGGCCTGCCGGTTCTCGAATGCCCGGGTTATGAAATGACCTGAAAGGTCGCCCTTATCCGGCGTAATCGAGTACAATATAATTTGGGATGCGGCGGCACACCTGCAACCTCGGTAGACGCAACGAGGAGGAATGATGGACTTTCCGGTGGGAGTTGATGATGTCANNGAACTGCCCCCAGGTTCTGAGTTATGATTTCCCACGCTTGCTGGAGGGCGCCGTGGCGAAGAAAAAATTGGCGGCCGCAGCGGCGGCGGCTGCCGCAACCGCGATGCCTGCCGCGCCCCCCGTTAGCACTTAATGTGGTGCATCCGACATTTCAATTTGAAAGGTCAGTTAAAAGTCATATAATTTCCATTGCAAATTGACTGACTAGGCCCCTTCGATGGAATGGACTCATCTGCGCAAATACCCCCGGGTACACGTGGATCTTCCGGCTGTCTACACGCTTAATGACTGCACCCGACAGACTCGCATTTTGAGTCTCGGCGGTGGCGGGCTCTTTCTGGCGGATCCCGAGCCTTTGGCCGTGGGCGCCAACCTCTCGGTCGGATTCCGGCCGGCGAAACACCTTCCCCACTTGCAGGTCAAGGCAGAAGTTCGTCACCTGATTCCCGGCAAAGGCATGGGGATAGAATTCACCGAAATCGATCCCGAGTATCGTCAGAAATTGATGGCGTTCATAATTCACCGGATGGGGTCTGCCCGGCAATTTCCTCGCGCCCCCCTGGCCGCACAAGTCGATTGCGAGGCCGGGAGCCAAATCGGTTTTCTAAGAAATATCAGCGTGGGCGGTATGTTCATTGAGACGAAAGAGCCGGTCGCCCCAGGCACGTATCTTAAAATACGTTTCAATCTTGATGACGGTGGACCGATCATCATCGTGAGCGGGGACGTCCGCTACTCGGTCGCGAAAATAGGCATGGGCGTGCGCTTCCGCGACCTTCCACCGGTTGACCAGAAGCGCATCGCTGTTTACCTGGCCAAGAACGGCGCCACCTCCGAACCTCCGCCGGAGACTTCCGAAGAATCCATTCAAACTGGGGCCGCATAGGGCAAGCACCTAGCCACGAAGTCGCTGCGGCGACACCGCGGCGCTCTTGCCTTCGCCGTCTATAGACCCTGCGAGGGTGCGCGACATAAAGGTGAAACCAGAAATCCCTCGGACGCCCGCAGTACAGGGTTTTTCCGCCCGTTTCCAGGAAAGGCCAAAGTCTTTCACTCTTATGTCGCACCCCCGACCTGCGAGTGGATGAGAATCTCTTGCGGGAAGATGGTCCCTTGGGGAGGTACAAGCGGCGGGTGGCAAGAAACGAGCAAAGTGCAAAGGCGGGAAGGTTGGCAACACCGGCGACCAACCCCCTTCGTGACACACTCTCCCACATCGGTTATCGGCGGTTTTGGGTGAAAAGATGAAGCAATTTTATGACTGCACAAATCGCAAATCAATTTCCCGAGGAGAAACCCAACTCGCGTGCGCAAGTGCAGTTACGAGTGACAATGAACAGGCAAAGCGTGAATAGGAGGTGCGCGCGGCGAGCCTGAAGGCTCGCCGCGCGCAGACCATAACGTGCAGCCTACCTGATAACACGCCAGCCGCATGCCCCACGGCCGGGCGCGACCTGGCAGCGTCATGGTTCCCGGCTGTGCCCCGCCGTATCGGACCGCGGCAGGCCTGCCGGTGCCCCCGGTGGAGGACACGACGAGGATCACAGCCGAAACTCGATTTCCCTTAAACCAGCATGCGCGCCGTCTCTTCCTCCGGGGATTTTTCGTGCCCTAGGTAGGCCATCCACGGCTCTTCGTAAACCACCTGATAGCCGCGAACATGCGATTCCATATCGTGATAGTAATGAACGTGCAGAATGCTGGCGGGCTTGGTCTCTTCCGCCCAATTATTAAAGGCTGCTTCCAAAACCAGCCGATTGGATACGTCCGGGGTTACGATCGTTGTGGCCTTGAACATTTTATCCTGCATTAAATACACTCCTCGACCGGAAGGTTTCCACGGCGCGCCCCGGGGACTCCACCCCCTCCTACCCCCCTACCGCACCTTGCCAGCGCACGCGGGCACTTGTTGTTCGTTTACCTTTATCGGCAGTGGCGGGGCGAACTTGAGTTAAAAGACTCTCATTCCGGGGGGACAAGGAAGGACAGTGAAACCTCTGGCGCGGGCGGCCACACACCAAGGCTGCAAGGCGCGAAAATTCGCCCAGGATTCCACCGCAGTTCTTTTTGCGCCTTCTTCGGCCTTACGCCCTGGCGTGAAATGCTTTTGCTCATGCCGGGAATATCTCCGAGCTTCGCCGCCTCAGGCGGAGGCTTCTTTGACGGCCTCATACAGCGCCAGGATATTCGCGGTGGGTGTATTGGGCTGAAGGTTGTGGCAAGGGGCCACGACGTATCCTTTGCCCTTACTGAAGATGCGGATGTTATCCGCCACCTCGTGCTTTACGTCGTCGGGGGTGCCAAAAGGCAGCGTGTGCTGATTGTCCACGGCGCCATGGAAGACGATGGACTTGCCGAAGTCGCGCGCCAGGCCTTCGCGCTCCATGCCTTGGCAGCGCCACTGGATGGGGTTGAGCATATCGATGCCGGTCTCGAGCAGGTCCGGCAGCAGGGTGCGGATGGCGCCGTCGTCATGGTGCATGGCTTTCGCGCCGAAGGAGTGGGCCAGATCCACCATCTTGCGCATCCACGGTTTCAGGAAGCGGCGGAAGGTTGCCGGGCTCATCAGCAGGTTGTCCTGCGTGCCCAGGTCTTCCGCGACGTAGATGAAATCCACCCTTCCCTTGGCCAGTTCCAGGGTGCGGCGAATGAACGACTCATGAAAGTAATAGAGGCGTTCGAGCGCCGCCTCCGCCACGGCGGGATTTATGGCGAGGTCGGCGAGCGCCTGCTCCATTCCCCGCAGCCGGCAGTAGACGTAGAAAGGCTCATAGCACCCGCCCTGAATGGGGTATCCCTCCCACGCTGCCATCTTGGCGATCAGGCCTTCGAGGTCAAACAGGGTGGGATCGGGCCAGGCAAAGCGCTCCACATCGGCTGCGGTTTCAGCGTACGCCAGGGGATTGCTGGCGGCCTCTTCGTATGTCCCCAAGCCTTCCCCATAGGAGATGTTCGTCACCTCCACGTGGAAGAGGCTCCAGAGCGATGAGGTGTGCCAGGTGTCTTCCGTGGCGTGGGGATGGGTGGGGCCGAGCATCACCAGTTTGTCCACTCCCAGGCGTTCAAACAGGGCGCGCTCGCTGGGGCAGTTCAGTTCCTTCTGCAACCGGCTGGTGACTTCAGCCGTGCCCCAGTAATCGCAAAGCACCTTGCCGGGATCCTTCCCCTCGAAAAGAGCCAACCAGCGGTCTCGTGCTGTCAACATAACAATCTCCCTGTGGGTTCGTCACTGTGCGGGGAAAGGCTCGATTGCTTTAAGAATAATGATGATGAACTTTCCTTTCCGCAGGAGGACGGAAAATGGCAAAACTCCGCGCCGCTCGATTTCGCCGAAGCGAAGGATTTTAGCGGCGGCGTGATTCTAGCACAGGCTTGGGTGGAGGATAACGATACCCGTGGGAAAGGAGAGGCATTGGGGCAGACTGGTACGGCACCCTGGGGAAAACAATCGAGCGAAGGGAAGCAATCGCAATGCAGAAACTCCTGCTGCAAGGATCGTGCGCATCGATTCACACGGCCGGCAGCGGCTCCTGCTTCCAATCCGAAATATGCCTGGTATGGAAGAGATACATGCTTTCCTGAATGTGCCGTGGATGTCCGCCAACCGTGACGAAGGGCGCCCCGAGGAATTTCTTCTTCTCCACCCGGGTAATTTCCAGGCAGTTGAATTGCTTCAATCTCATGCCGCCAATAATCTTCTTAACCGCCCGGCGGGTTGTTTCCACCAGGTCCGAACCAAAGGCCATGGCCTTGGTCTCGCCCGCCATGAAGAAAAATGACCACGCCGAATCGCAAAGCTTTCGGTCCATGGTGGAGCTGTCCAAATTCCTGATCAGACTCCAGCCTTTTAAATAGGGCTCGCTTTCCACCTGCAAGCCTTGCGGCAAGGAAGTACCATCCTTGATGAGGAGCATCCCGATGCCGAGTTTCTGTACCATTGGTTTACCTTCTTCGTTTTTGCCCACGCCTACAGGGCACGAACATTGCCGGCAAGCTGGGGCTTGTTGCCACCCCATCCTTGCCGGCAATTGACTTACGTTGACTGCCTTTTAGTACATTCCCCCGCCCATGCCGCCTCCAGGGGGTCCCGCCGGGGCCGCGTCCTTCTGGTCCGCGTACTCGCTGACAGAAGCCTCCGTGGTGAGCAACAGTGAGGCAATTGACGCAGCGTTCTGCAGCGCGGCGCGTGTGACCTTGGTGGGGTCGATCACGCCTTCGGCCACGAGGTCGCCGTAGGTCTCAGTCTCGGCATTGAAGCCGAAGTTCTGATTGTTATTCGCCATCACTTTTTCAACCACCACCGCGCCTTCATGGCCGGCGTTGGCCACGATCATGCGCAGCGGCTCTTCCAGCGCGCGCTTGACGATGTCGATGCCGATCTGTTCGTCCTCATCGCCCTTCAGCTTGTTGAGAGCGGGAATGCAGCGCAACAGCGCCACTCCGCCGCCGGGCACGATGCCCTCTTCCACGGCTGCCTTGGTGGCGTGCATGGCGTCCTCAACGC
>PLWR01000271.1 GCA_003165615.1 Acidobacteriota bacterium
GCCAACGAATCGAATCTAGAGCCGTCTTTGTCTTGCCCAATCCAAGATCAAACATAGAGAATAAGTGGGGACGCTGCACTGACAATAAGAATCCCACCTTCTGATGCTTATGTGGCTGAGTAACAAACTTTGGCGGTGGGTCCAATTTACCCAATACACTATCAACCCTAGCAGCAGACCATCGCTTCGCCTTGCTCAAATCGCGGAGCGGCCGGCTAATGAAGTCATCTATGGCGCCCTTGAAGATCACAGCATCTCCCTTCGCTTCACCGGACGCTCGGACACATCCCCATCCTCGACCGCCTTCCAATAGCGGCCTGGCATCATCCTCGTAGAAGATATACAAAACTGCCCCGTCGCGTAGTTCTGAGAAATGAGCACCGTAAACCCCTTCTCCTCCCCGCGGGCCTTCATAACATGCAGCCTCGCCAGTCCCAACCGCCGCTCGGCCTCGGTCTGATTGTAGGAAAAAGCCACATCCGCCGTCGCTATCTTGCTGTAGTCCTCCGCCACGTCCTTCTCAGTTATCAACTTCTTTCCCAGCGCCATACGGTTTGTCTGGCTCACCACCGCCACGGCCATCTGCCGGCTGATCGCCAGCCCACGCAGCTCCTGAAATATCTTGCCCAGCGAAATGCGGTGCTCGCTGCGATCCCCGACATGCATAAGGTCGGGATAGTCAAGCAGCATCAACTTCGGCTTGAACCGGCTCTGCGATTCCAGCGCGTCCAGATAGGCGGTCAACTCACGAACGGTCAACGAGCCGGTGGGGAACTGCCGGATCACCAACGGGCTGCGGCGCCTGAAGTTCGCGTGCTTCCCAGCCAACTTCTGGATCACGTCCGCATCAGACAACGACCCCACCTTCTCCAGGACCTCCGACGATATACCAACGAAGCGGCCCTGCTCATCCTCCTCGAACACGCGGTTGACGATCCGCTCCCGCCGCTTGCTGACGGCGCAGAACGACTGGAGGAAGCGGCGGGCGACCTTCCGTTCGCCCATCTCCAGAGTAACATACAAGGTCGAAGCGTGGGCGATCGTCACCGCGGCCTTGCCGAGCTGGTTCAACCACCAGCTTTTCCCATAGTTGCTCGGGGCGATCAGTAGGTTCAGCTCGCCGACGGCCGGTCCCAACTCCTTCTCGTCCAACTCCTTGATCCCTGTCGGCAAAGCCTCGACCTCGTCATGCGTCAGGTCGGACGGCGGAGTCTCAGAAAAGACGAGGCCGGAGTGGAACAGCCTCAGCCCCTCCTTCATCGACTCCTGAACCGTAGCCTGCGCATCATCCAGCTTGCCCTGCTCCAGCAGCCCGACCGCTTCGACGATGCCCTTACGGAACCGCTGCTCGCGGACGAAGCCCTCTGCCTGCCCCAGGACGTACTTCGGGTTGATGTTCTCCCGGCACTCTTGGATCGACTCGAAGAGGCGGCGGCTAAGTTCGGCCTTCTTCGGGTCGGCCAACTCGACAGCCGCAAATATGTCGAGGGCATGCTCGCCGGGCGGTTCATTGAACTGTCGCCAGTAATTGACCGCTTCGGAAGCGATCCGTCGGTAGGGTCCATCGTAGCACTCAATGGGAACTAGCGAACATACTCTACCACCCTGCTCCCTGTCGTACAAAAGCAAGGCGATGAGAGATTCTTGGGTCAGGCCGGTCAGTGATCCCATCATCCGGCCTTCCGCCGCTTAGTCTTGCGGAAGGTCTCGACCCACTCCTTGGCCGGGCGGATCGGCTGGTTGGACGCCTCCATCAGCTGCTTGTACTGATAGTAGGCATACCACTCCTCCGAGTTCATCTTCTTCGCCTTCGGCTTTGTCTTCGTTCTGGTTTGCAGTTCTTCCACGACGCACCTCCGAAGCTAGTCGTCGCCCACGGCCTTCGTCAGCACCTGGAGTCCATACCTTCCCAAGTACTCGTTGACCATTCTGTTGATCCGCTCCTCGTGATGGTTCAACCCATGCGAGAAGCTGTAGCCCAGCAGCTCGTAGTATCCGCTGACCGTCCTATCGATCAGCAACAGCCTCCACTCGGGAATCATCGCGTGGTATTTGACTTGTCCTTCCATCGCTTGTCCCTCCCCTCCCCCAAAGCTTCCGCCAAGCATCCGGCCTCCATATAGCCGGGATAGTATTCTTCCACCACCGACCATATACAACTAAGCCGGGCGCCGATCGCCAGCGGAGACAATCGAAGGCCTTGCGACTTGAGGTCGTCGACCACACATTGTGCCAACAGCAGCATAATCCGCAGCCTAGACGCCTTCCGCATCTGGCCAAAGTTCTCCTTAACAAAACTGACCAGCGTCTCGGCCCCATTCTTGAACCTGATGAACTGCTTACTCTTGCGTAGGACCGCGAGCGGCGGAAAACCGGCTCCAACAATCCTGACCACGACGGAATAGACCTCTCCATCGACCCCGCGATCTGAATCCTNNTTTCACGGCCTTTTGAATATTGTTGCGCTGCCTAGCCGAAACAACCAGCCGTTCCAACGCCATCATGCGGGTTGTTCCATCTGCACTTTCAATTTCACCGTCCTCGTCGCGTTCTGCCATTACAGCCCAGTAGTATTTGTAGCAGTGGTAGATGGATCGCAGGCTCCACCCAAGGGACTTCAACTCCATTTCTACTTGCTTCACTGTCATGGCTTCGGATCAGACGCTTTCACCACCTCGGCCAGCCGACGGCAATCGCCTACAGAAATGCTTTTATCGCACAACGCCCCCGGTGGATTCACGATCAACTGGTCCGGAATGTCGTCCGCGTACCACACACCGCCCCACGGCTCTACCGCCTCCCGCAGTTTGGCAAGCCACTGACGTGCCGCGTCACGATCCTGCTCGGCGGTGGCAAGCTGTGATCGGAGGGAAACTACCTCGTGAACCAGCAGTTTCGCCCCAATACAGAACCCACATTGGCAACGGTCTGGCTCCCTACTAACAACAATTAACGCTTCATCAATCATCATCCCTCGGCCCTCACTTTCTCGGCTGCTTTAGTCATAATCACGTTCATTAGTAGAAGCCTCAATCACCTGTTGCTCTAAGTCAGCGATGCGGTTGTTTAGCCGTCCAATATCCGCGTCCTTGGCGGCAAGCAACCCGCGGTTGGCATCTGTGTCCAGACCGCGTACCAACGATTCCAACATCACTGCCTTCGCCTCAAGGCGGCACCTCCGTGGCGTCATTTTATTCTGCTCTTCTGCGATCAAAACGCTCACGGCCGCCATCGTGTCGTCGATTCGCTTTAGTAGCACCTCCAGCAGGCTCACGTCTTCCAACGCGGCTGTGATGGCGTCGGCCCGTTGCGTCAGTTCAAATCGTAACGACGGCACTGCCGTGCGATCATCAGACATGTTTTGGCAGTAGCTAACGTGCGCTAAGAGTAATTTGAATTGTTCTAATATCATAGTCTCGCCCGTTCCTTCTCGACCGTCTTTTTCCCATGCTTTGCTGCCCACCGCAGCACGGCCCGCCGGTCGTAGCGGATTGCGTCCCGGTGGTCGCCTGGGATGCGGACATAAGGCATCCCCTCGAACCGCCGCCAGTGTCGTATGGTCACGATCTTCATTCCGAACATCACGGCCAGCATGCCATCCGTCATCAAGTTGCGTAGCACGCGCTCTTTCATCGCAGCACCTCGTCCTCGTCGATCTCTAGTTGGCATACGTAGCAGCGGGACATTATCTCCCGCAGCTTCACAATCTCATCCGCGGCCTGCTCCATCAAAGAAGCCGCTCCGCCCATCCCCTGACGTCCGAATCCAGATCGCCATTCACGAAGCTTCTCGACTAAGCTCATATGTCC
>PLWR01000557.1 GCA_003165615.1 Acidobacteriota bacterium
TGGGACTGGTGCTGCGCAAGACCGGTGACTTGGCGGAATCGATTCGCGAGCTGCGCAAGGCCACGGAACTTTCTCCCGATGAGGCCGACTATCACCGCAACCTGGGGGAAGCACTGCAATCGTCCGGCGATGTCGCGGGCTTCGTGCAGGAGTACCGCGAGGAGGTGCGCCTGCGCCCCGACGACGCGGATGCCCATGCTCACCTCGCCAACGCTTATCAGGCCGCGGCAGACCTGCCCAAATCGCTGGGGGAATATCGCGTGGCGTTGGAACTGGAGCCGCAGAGGCCGGAATTTCATTTCCGCACCGCGCTGGTGCTGGAGGCACTGGGGAATCAAGCGGAGGCGCAAACCAAGCTTGAGCAGGCCGTCGAGCTGCGGCACGATTACGCCGAAGCCATGGTGGCCTTGGGCGATTTGCTGGCCCAGGAGAAAAATTTTGCCATGGCCGTGCCCACTTACCGCGACGCCTTGCGCCTGCGCCCGGATGATCCCAGCCTGCACGTCAGCCTGGCGGCGGCGTTGCGCGCCATTGGCGACGCGCGGGGAGCGGCTGCCGAGGACCAGGAAGCCGTGCGCCTGAATCCCTCGAACGCCGCCTATCAACGCGATTTCGGCAACACGCTCTATGACGGGGGTGATTTCAAAGGTGCAGCCGCCGCCTATCACGCCAGCTTGTCACTGCACGAAGATCCGCAGACCGAGGAGAACCTGGGGCTGGCCCTCACCCAGTTGGCGAATTGGCCTAACGCGGAGGAGGCTTTTCGCGCCGCGGCGAAGGCCCGCCCGGAGTGGGGGGAAGCCCACTTGAATCTCTCGAATGCGCTGGCTCACCAAAATGACTTTGCGGGAGCGGCGGCGGAAGCGCAAGCGGTGCTGCGCGTCACTCCCAATCTTCCCGAGGCGCATTTCGCCCTGGGCAATGACTGGGTTCATCTTGAAAAGATGGATGACGCCGTCAAGGAATATCAGGAGGCGTTGCTCAACAGGCCCGATTACCTGGATGCCCGCCTGGCTTTGGCCAACACCCTGCGCCAGCAGGGCAAACTGGACGAAGCCATTTCCCACTATCGCGACTATCTGAAGGAGCGGCCGCAGGATTTGAGCGCGCACGTGAATCTGGCCAATGCCCTGAAGGCCAACAATGACGCGGACGGGGCGATTCACGAATACGAAGAAGCCATCCGCCTGAAGCCGGATTACCCCAACGCCCACTACAATCTCGCGGTGACGCTGGAAAGCAAAGGCCAATTCGATCGCGCCCGCCAGGAGTTTGAATCCTACCTTCAACTTGCCCCCAACGCCCCCGATGCGGAGCAGATTCGCAAACACTTGAAGGAAATCGGGGCGGCTTCTCATCATTAGAAAAAATAGGGGCAGTAGTATAAAAAAATTTGCGGTAAACGGCCTGCTCGCATGAAACTAGAGAGTGCGTCAGAAAAGCAATGGTAGCGCCGCCCTTTAGGTCGGCACATGCTGACCTCAAGGTCGGCGCTACCATTGCTCTTACACCCAGGGCTAACAAGTTCAGCTCAATGGAAAACAATCCTCCACGCCTATCGGGCGTTGCCAAGTGGCTTCTGATCTTCGGCCTCATGCTGGTCGCGAATAGCGCCTATGTGGCGGCGTTCGGCGAACCCACGTTTTTCTATGTCGCCAACTCTTTGCTTCATCCGGTGTTGGGAATCATCGCGGTAATTCTGCTGATGGTCTTCGTCAAGCGCCACCCTGATTTATTCGCGGGTGCAGGTGTGGTAGCGGCGCTCTCCGAGCGCCGACCGGCGATCGGAGACCGCCGCTACAGTACGGTCGCCACAATCACCCGACTGTTCCTGGTGCTGGCCACGGTTTTTGGTGTCTACCTTCTCTTTGTAGGAATGACCCGGCCGCACAGCCTGGCGTTGTACGTACACGTGGGAGCTTCCATCGCCGGGATCTTCCTGCTACTGGTGATTTTGCACGCACGCGCGCGCCGCGCGGGGGCCGGGGCAGCCATCGCGCGGGCATGGCGTTGGAGCGCCGGTGTGGCGGCTTGTGCCTCGGTATTCTGCGCCGCGGTGATGATTTACCAACGCGCCCGACCCAATCCACAGTACATCATCCACAACCCGGCCACGGCGCCGCTGAGCATGGAAGAAGAAGGAGGGGGAGCGGGCAGCCTGGTTTATCCCAGCTCCGTGCAAACCGCGGATGGCAAGTCCATCAAGGCGGATTTCTTCCTGAACTCGGAAACCTGCAAACCCTGTCACCAGGACATCTACAATCAATGGCAGGGCTCGATGCACCACATGGCGTCGTTCAACAACCAGTGGTATCGAAAAGCGATTGAGTACATGCAGGACACCAACGGCATTAAGCCTTCGCTCTGGTGCGGAGGCTGCCACGATCACGCCCTGGTGTTTTCCGGCATGATGCAAAATCACCCCATCCGCAATATTGAGCACCTGCCGGAGGGGCAAGCCGGCCTCGGTTGCATGTCGTGCCATGCCATTGTGCAGGTGAAGAGCACCATGGGCCAAGGCGACTACGTCATTGAATATCCGTTTCTCGACCGCCTGGCGGCAAGCAAGAATGCTTTTTTGCGGGCGCTTGCGGACTACGCCATCAAACTCAATCCCAAGCCGCATCGGAACGTCTTCCTGAAACCGTTTCACAAGGACCCGGCGCAGGTGCCGGAGTTTTGTTCGTCCTGCCACAAGGTTCACCTGGACGTTCCCGTCAACAACTACCGCTGGCTGCGCGGCTTCAATGATTATGACAACTGGCAGGCGAGCGGCGTGTCCGGCCAGGGTGCGCGTTCGTTTTACTATCCGCCCAAGCCGCAACAGTGCGCGGACTGCCACATGCCGCAGGTGCCCTCTTTGGATTTCGGCAACATTCATGGCTTCGTCCACTCCCATCGATTTGCCGCTGCCAACACGGCGGTGCCAACCTCCTACGGCGACCACGAACAATTGGCTGCGGTGGAGAATTTCCTGAAGGGCGCCGTAACCGTCGATATCTTCGGCCTGGCGCAGGAGCCCGCGGAAAGCGGGGAAGAGGGCGGACCCTCGGGGGGACGGCCGGAAACGCCGCAACTTTCCAGCAGCTTTGCGGTGGGGGAAGAATCCTCCGCGGGATTGGCAGGCGCCGGAGTGAGCGGCTTGCCGGTTGCGCCGCTCATGGCGCCGCTGGGGCGAGTGCAGGCCAGTGTGCGCCGCGGCGATACGGTGCGCGTCGAGGTGGTGGTCCGCACGCGTAAAGTTGGCCACTTCTTTCCCGGCGGAACCGTGGACGCATTCGATTGCTGGGTGGAACTTGAGGCGCACGATAATCATGGCCACACGGTTTTCTGGAGTGGCGAGGCGGCGGACAACGGCCGCGGCCCGGTGGATCAGGGCGCGCACTTCTATCGCTCGTTGCAGCTCGATGCGCACGGCAATCCCATCAATAAGCGCAACGCCTGGTCAACGCGCGCCACCATGTATGCGCACCTGATTCCTCCTGGCGCTGCCGACACGGTTCATTACCGCTTGAAGATTCCCGAGGATTGCGGCGAGTCCATCACCCTGACCGCCAGGCTCAACTATCGCAAGTTCTCCTGGTGGAATACGCAGTGGGCCTTTGCCGGCGTGCGCGACCCTGCCGACCCGCATCCCGACGTGGCCAAGGACCATGATGACGGGCGCTGGGTATTTCAAGGCAGCCTTGCGGGTGTGTCCGCCAATCCCCCCATGATTCCCGACGTGCCGACGGTGGTGATGAGCCAAAACACCGTCACCGTTCCAGTGGTGGCCAAGACCGCGCCGCCCTTTGCCGAAAACCTGGCTTTCAATCCCCAGGATCGCGAGCGATGGAATGATTACGGCATCGGCCTGCTGTTGCAGGGGGATTTGAAGGGCGCGGAGCGGGCCTTTGAGTACGTTACGAAACTCGAACCCCAGTACGCCAATGGATGGGTGAACATTGCGCGCGCGCTGATTCAGGAAGGCAACATCGATGCGGCAAAATCTGTCTTGGAAAAAGCTCTCGCTTTGGATCCTGACTTGGCCAGCGCCCATTATTTTCGCGGACTCGCCTTCAAGGCGGACGGGCAATATCCCCAGGCCTTCGATGACTTCGCCAAGGCCGCCGCCCAGTACCCCCGCGACCGCGTGGTGCGCAACCAGATGGGCCGCATGCTCTTTTTGCAGCGCAAATACGCCGACGCGCTGGCCGAACTCCAGAAGACGCTCGCCGTCGATCCGGAAGACCTCGAGGCGCATTACAATCTCATGCTCTGCTATCGCGGGCTGAATAACGACGAGCTTGCTAATCGCGAGGAAAAACTCTACCTGCGCTTCAAGGCGGATGAATCCTCGCGCGCCATCACCGGTCCTTTCAAGCTTACCCATCCCGACGACAATAACGAAGCGCAGCCCGTGCATGAGCACGGGTCGGCGGAAAACAGTAGGCAGAAGGCAGTAGGCAGTAGGCAGTAGGCAGCAAGCAGCGCGCGCCAATCCCGACGCAGGTGGGGTAGGCCGAATGCCTAAGATAGAAGTCAGGAGCCAAGAGTCCGGATGGAAAGCGATCGCTGTGCGGGAGAATATTACGCAGGCAGGGGGCACGGGGAAGTAGGAGGATAGAAACCGATGCATAGAATTCATCGCCTTCGAATCAAAGTAAAGTTCCTGGTGTATCAATGGGTCCCCACAATCATCGTTGCCTTGGTGGCAGCGGCCATTTATGTTCCGATCCACTACAAATACTTGAAATGGGAAGTGCTTGTTTCTGTGATCGGTGGACTATTCACGATTGCATACACTATCCAAAAGCATCAGCTAGAAGAAGTTCGTTTGTTCCGTGAGCTATTCGGCGAGTTCAATAAAAGGTTCGACGGGTTGAACAAGGATCTGAATCGGATTCGTCAAGGAAATGCGGAGGATCAACTCAAGAATGAGGAAATCGACACCCTTTATAAGTACTTCAATCTTTGTGCCGAGGAGTATTTATATTACACGAAGGGTTACATCTATCCCGAAGTTTGGAGCGCTTGGTGGAATGGCATGATTGTGTTTTGTCGGAATCCCCGCATTAGAAGGATTTGGTCGGACGAGCTGAATACGAACGCGTACTACGGCTTTCCACTTCCATGCTGACACGGTACGCGGCGCAGAGTAGTGCGTTAGCCCCAGTAGTGGCGACATCCGGTTAACGCGCGAACGAGGTTTGCGATGGCACGTACGTATGCGAACATTCGGGCTCTCCAATGCCGCACCAACACGAAGAAATACTCTTCCCCCGCCCCCCTTGGGGGAGAGGGGGGACCNNGCAAGGCGGTGGGTGAGGGGGTCGTTACCAACATGGATTTAACGTGGGATGACAAGAGCAAATCAAGCGGTAAAGGGCAAAAGGCAACGGGGAAAAAAGAATCCTGCTCCCCAATATCCATGCTATGGAAGCAAGAAATTACAGGTTTGAGATTGAGGGTTAATATCGATTAGGCGCTACATTTCTTGACCCCCTCACCCGTCCCGCC
>PLWR01000480.1 GCA_003165615.1 Acidobacteriota bacterium
TTGGAGCTGCTGCGCAAACTTCGGGAACAAAATTCCACGCACAATTTCGTTCTGATGTCGTCTTTCATGAGTACTGCCGAGAGAAAAGCGGCGAAGGCGTTGGGGGTGTGTGCCCTGCTTGATAAGCCCTTCCGGCTTACGGAACTTTTGCAAACTGTAGCCGAGCTCGTAGCGCAAAGTCCTCTGGGTGTCTCCACCTAAGATGGCTTTGCTGTTGCGGCTCGCATCCAACTCTTGTCACGAGAAGGAGTCAAGATGGACGTAGCACCGAAAGTGATTGAGATCATCGCACGAGAACAACACCTGGATGCTGCCAAGATTACCTTGGACTCGAGCTTTGCAGAGCTCGGCATCGATTCTCTCGATGGTGTGAATATCCTTTTCGCTCTGGAAGAGGAATTCAAGCTCGACANNGCCCAGAACATGAAGAGTGTCCGCCAAGTAGTGGACAGTCTCACCCGCGTGCTGGAAGGCAAAGACGTCTCTGACCTGGTGGCGATGGCCAAAGCCGAACCTTCCCCCAGCATCAGGTAATCCACGGCATTCAAGGGGCCCATCGTGAGGAGAGTCGTCATCACCGGGATTGGAGTCTTTGCTTCCACTGGTAAGAATGCTGACAGTTTTTTTGCCACGCTGGCCGAGGGGCGGTCGGCGACGCGCCGCATTCAGCAATTCGATCTTACTGAACTGAGCGTGCAGATTGCGGCGGAAGTCCCCGACTATGACCCGCTCAAGTATTTCCCGGCCAAGCGCCTTGACTTGCTTGACCGCTTCAGCCAATTCGCCTTGCTGTCCGCCCAGGAAGCGATAAATTCCAGCGGCATCCAGGTGCGTGATGAGGAGCGACCACGCTTTGGAGTGGTGACGGGTACCGGCATGGCGGGCGCCGCCACCTTCGACTCAGCCTATTACAACCTTTACGTGAAGCACGCGACCCGCCTGCATCCTTTTACCATCCCCAAGATCATGCACAACGCCGCCACTTCACAAATCTGCATGGAGTTCGGTGCCCAGGGGCCGTCGCTGACCACCGCCACCGCTTGCTCTTCCTCCGGGCACGCGATCGGGCAAGCCTTCCACTTGATCAAACTTGGAATGGCCGACTTGATGTTGGCCGGCGGGACCGAAGCGCCGATCACCTTCGGGATGCTCCGCTCGTGGGAATCGGTGCGCGTCCTGGCCAGCGGCAATGGCGATCCCAGCAAGGCCTGCCGGCCTTTTTCCCTCGACCGCGAGGGATTGGTGCTTGGGGAAGGGTCGGCGATGTTTCTCTTTGAGGAACTCGAACACGCCCGGCAGCGCGGCGCCAGGATTTATGGGGAGATTGCGGGTTTCGGATTAAGCTCCGACGCCAGCCATATTACCCAGCCTTCCATTGATGGTCCGGCGCGGGCGGTGCGCATGGCGCTGTGCGAAGCTGCGGTCAATCCCCAGGAGGTGGATTATATTAATGCTCACGGCACAGGCACGCGCGTTAACGACGTTACGGAAACGCAAGTCATCAAAGAGGTGTTCAGAGATCACGCCCGCCGGGTGGCCATCAGTTCCACGAAATCGATGCACGGGCACGTGATGGGGGCGACGGGAGCCGTCGAACTGGCAGCCACCATTCTGGCCATGGACCGGGGAGTCATTCCCCCCACGGCCAATTATACGCAGCCGGATCCGGAATGCGATTTGGACTATGTGCCCAATCAAGCGCGGAAAAAGTCCGTGCGCATCGCGATGTCCAATTCCTTTGCCTTCGGTGGGCTGAATGCGGTTTTGCTGGTCCGGCGGTTTGAGTAGAACCGGAACACATGGCACGGGGCACGGGAATCGGAACGCGGGCCTCAGGTTTCGGATCCAACCTGTGGTCTAAGGTAATCGGACAAGCGCAGCCGGGGAATGGGATTTTCGCCCGTGTCCCGTATCCCATGTCCCGAACTCGGAGTCTTCTCAATGATTCAGAAGCGTGTTTGCATTTTGACCCTCGGGGTAAGCACGGGACGCCTGCGTGCCTCCGAGTCGGTGCAACGCGCTCTGTATGACGGTAATGATCCCATTGAAGTGAAGGTTGTGGATGCTCTCGATTCCGTTCGCAGGTGGTTCCACTGGCTTTATCGGGCCCCTTACGGATGGACTTTGCGGAACGCCCCGTGGCTATGGCGGTTGGTGTTTGGACGCCGCCACCCCAATCGGTGCTATTCCACGGCTCCTGATTGGGTTTTTCGGCGTGCCTGGCGGGACGTTTTGCTCCAGATGAAAAGCTATGCTCCCCAATTGGTGATTGTCACGGAAAGTGGAGCGGCAGAAATCGCTGCCTTGGGGCGTCGCGAAGGGTGGTTCAACGCGCCCATTCTGGCCGTGCAAACCGATTTTCACACCGAGCCTCCCTGGGTGCAATCGGAGATCGATGCTTATTGCGTGGCCAGTGAGGAAGCACGTGGGCAACTGATTGGATGGGGTGTCCTGCCCAATCGGGTTTTGCTTTGCGGCATTCCCATTGATCCGGTGTTTGCCTTGCCCTTTGACAAGAATGAATTGATGAAGGCTCTGGGCCTGGACGCGCGCCTGCCCGTGGTGCTGGTGATGGGGGGCGGAATGGGGCCGGTGCCCCTCGATAACGTGGTGTCAAGTCTCGAACTTTGCGACGCGCCCATGCAGGTGGTGGCGGTGGCCGGCCGCGACCGCAACCTTCGCCAGCGGATGGAATCGCTGCGCGGGCGGCTGGCCATGGACCTCCATCTGTTTGGCTGGACGGATAATGTGCCGGAACTGATGGCGGTTTCCGATATTTTGATCACCAAACCGGGCGGTCTCACCGCGGCGGAAGCGCTGGCCGCGGGATTGCCGATGATTCTGACTCATCCCATTCCCGGGCCGGAGGAGCGGCACGTTCGTTACCTGGGCCAAAATGGGTTGGCTCTGCACGCCGAGACTTTGCGCGATATCCCGCGCCTGGCATCATGGCTGCTCTCCAGCCCCGAAGAACTCAACGAAATTCGGCATCGCGCCCGTGAGTGGTCGCGTCCCGACGCCGCGCACGCCATTGCCCAAGTGGCCTTGGCATTGCTGGAAAAAGCCACCTATATCGATTTGCTCGCGACGCCCCCGCCGCGCTCCGGTGAGTCGGCATATTTAATGTAGAAGGACGTCCCTTGTCCTTTGTCATTGGTCCTTGGTCCGTTGCAACGGTGGTTGTCCAGGATTTTCCAGCGATTTGCTGGCTTTCGAATGGTTTGAAAACGCTGGATTGTGAGTATTCGCACCCAAGTAGTGGGGCGCGCCACGGACAAAGGACCAAGGACCAAGGACCAAGGACTAAGGACTAAGGACCAAGGACCAAGGACTAAGGACTAAGGACTAAGGACTAATGTTTAGTAATGCCCGCAAACTCTTTGAACGCGCCGTGATTGGCGATTCCGTGCCGGCCCTGGTCCGTTGGGGCAAACACGTTCCCCCCTCGGTGATTCAGAGAATTCGGACCGATGCGTTTGTGGAGGTCGTGCGTTACTGCGCCGAGCACCAGAAGTTTTTCGCGCGCAAATTGCGCGAGCACGGTATTGACCCCAGGCGTGTCCGCCGTCCCGAGGATTTGGGCGATATTTTCACCACTCCCGAGGATTTGCGCACGCTCCCCGCGGAAGATTTTCTCTGCCGCGAGCCGGAACTGGTATTTGAAACCACCGGAACTTCCGGCGGCCCCAAGCGGGTCTACTATTCCTACCAAGAACTGGATTTTGCCGCTCGTTACGAAGCGGCGGGACTTTATGAAAACGGCGTTCGACCCGGGGCCCGCGTAGTTTGCACGTTTGATGCGGGGTATTGGTTCAGCAGTTGGGTCACCTTCCTGGCCTGCAAAAAGCTGGGGGTGTTTTGCTCCGCCGTTGGCAAGCCCCATCCCCGCGAGGTTTACTCGCGCATGGCCGATTACCGGTACGACGTAATTTCGGCGGACCCCACGTGGCTCGTCAGCTTCAGTGAAATTGCGGAGAAGGAAGGCACTTTTCCCCTGCGCCTGATTATGGCCGCCGGCGACCGCATGACGGATGTGTATCGCCACTATGTGGAGAGCGTCTGGCAGTGCCCGGTCCTTCTCGCCTATGGCTCCACCGAAGTGGGTGGGGCGGGCATGGAATGCCGGCGCCAGGACGGATATCATCTCGACGATTTCAATATTTACTTCGAGATCCTCGACCCGGATGAGAACGGTTATGGCGAGCTGGTGGGGACCACGCTTTCACGTCGCACCATGCCCTTCATTCGTTACCGGGTTCACGACGTGACCCGGTTCATTGACGCGCCTTGCCCCTGCGGCGCTCCCCTGCGGCGCATCGAGCGCATCCGCGGCCGCCGCGACGAGATGGTGGTGATGGGCGCAGGGAATATGTATCCGGAGATTTTTGAGCGTGTCCTGCACGACGTGAAGGGCATTGCTGAGAACTGGCAGGTGGTCGTCCGCCAGGAAGGCCTGCACGATATTTTGGAGTTCCGCCTGGAACTGACCAATGGCGTCAGCGCCTCCACCGTCCAGGCGGCGATTGAGGCAAGTCTCCAGACCCTTTATCCCGATGTCTGGGCGAACCAGGCCTGCGGGATGTACCAACTCAGCTTCCGCTTTCTTCCTCTTGGCAGCATCGAGCAGGGAAGGAAGCCAAGACGGCTCCTCGACGAGCGGGCGGCTTGAAGGATTAAAGTGTAAAGAGTAGAGGTTAAAGAATGAGAGGCTTCGTTTTTAGCCCTTACCCTTTAACCTTCCGACGGACAAAGGACAAAGAAATTATGACAAACTTAACGCGTGATGCGGCCGAGGGTGAATTGAGCCCGGTAATTTTTTGTGATTTTGACGGGACCATCACGCAGCTTGACGTGACCGACCAGATTCTGTCGCAGCTTGCGCATCCCTCCTGGCGCGAAATCGAACAGCAATGGATGCAGGGGCTGATTGGCTCGCGGGAGTGCCTGGAGCGGCAGATCGCCCTGGTGGACGCTCCGGTGGGGGAACTTCAATCGGTCATTGACGCCGTTCCGATCGACCAGGAGTTCGGGGCCTTTTGCAAATTTGCGCGCCAGAAGCGGCTGCCGCTCTACATCCTCAGCGACGGATTCGATTATGTGATTCGACGCGTCCTCAAGCGCGCCGGCGTTGACCGGCAATTCAAGAGTGGTAAGAACCTGTTTGCGAGCGCGCTGCGCCTGGAGGGCCGCCGGTTGGCCCCTTCCTTCCCGCACTTACCCGAGCCTTGCGCGCACGGGTGCGCGACCTGCAAAGCGGCCCTCGTCCGCCGCCTGCGGGAAGGCCGGCGCCCCGTCATCTTTATCGGTGATGGCATGTCAGACCGTTTCGCCGTGGAGAATGCCGACGTGGTGATTGCCAAACGGCATTTGCTGGCGCACTGCCGGGAGAACGGCATCGCCTGCCATCCTTTCGAGACTTTTAAGGACGTCCAGGTAACGCTGGAGAAGTTGCTGGCCCCGGCGCCCGTCCGGCGATACCGCCAGGCCATTGCCGCGGTGTCATGACCCAAACCGCTGTTTTGGGGTTTCGAGAAAGGAGAGATACTGATGCTACAGGAAGACAAAGCGTTCCTTAACCTGGCAGGAGAGTTCGCTGTCGCATCCGAATTGAACCGAAGGCGAGTTCTCGCGTCTGTAACTTACGGCGCGTCTAAGTGTGCTGACGTTTTCGCGCTTAGCCCGGATATGACTCAGGTGGTTCGCATCGAGGTCAAAGCGACGAATCCCAAGAAAAAGACAACATGGCTCATCGGGGAAAGAGGCACCAGATCCAGCGTTGCCGAGGATGTTTTCTGGGTATTTGTGCTGTTCCCTGCCGCGCCGGACGGGACATCTGCCGACGATGCGCAGCGCAGAGCAGAAGCGCCCCGTTTTTTTGTTCTGTCCCGGAAGGAGGTCTACGAAGCTTTTAGGAAAGGGGTTGATGACTTTAATCAACGCCGTAAAGACCGCGGTAAGGGACCTTTTGAGGGTCTCGGTGTCCCAGGCGTGAGGCTTGATGACATCAAGTCGCATGAAGGCAAGTGGCAAAAGATCACCTCGCGCTTGCAATCCCCTTGATGCTGCTTGAGTAACACAGGAGCAGAACACCATCTTAAGCGGTGTCACATTGATAGGGCGGGGTTATAATAAGTTCGTGGCGGAACTGGATCATGAAATTGCGGACTTGGAAGGAATGAGCAAGGATGGGAAGATTCAGCCATGAGCACAACTTCGAATCTCGAATTGCCGACTGAACTGAAGCGAAGGATTGAGCGCGTGGCGAAGGAACGCGAGGAAGAGCCTGCCACCCTGCTTTCCTCTGCCATCGATTCATTGCTCAGTATCGAAGAAGCGCAAATCGCTGAGGTGCGGCGGAGAGACGCGACCGATACGGGCGAGATCTCCAGCAATGAGGAAGCCCTCGCGAAGCTGGAGTCCTTTCGCCCCAGTCGCAGAAATCCGTTGCCCAAGTGACCGTCCTTTGGGTCAAGAAAGCCTATGACGATCTCGATGGGATTGGCAATTATCTCTCCGGCCTGTCAGATGAAGCGGCCGAGCATACGGTCGACTGCATTCAAAAGGCTGTCCTCCTGCTGGGGGAATTCCCCAACATAGGAGCAAAGGTCGATGAGACCGGACTCCGCAAACTGGTGGTTTCCGACACTCCTTACGTCGTATTCTATCGAGTCCTCGCCGATTATGTGAGCATCCGGGGTGTCTTTCACGCGAGCCAACGCCGCTTTCTGGAATAGCATCCGGGAAACTCCGAGGATGCCGAGGGGCGAATCGTCAAACGGGGAAGCCGGCGTGACCACGGCGCCGCGGCAGCGTCCGGGAGCGAGCGAAACTGGCGCAAGAAAATAAACCACCAAGACACCAAGGCACCGAGAAACAGAAGCACGAGGGATTGGAGGGTAAGAGCTTTTCACGCAGAGTTCACGTAGAAAAACAACCACAGAGAACACGGAGAAGAGCAGCGGTTTTCTCTGTGCACTCGGTGAGCCGAACTCTGTGCCCTCTGTGTGAAATGATCTTTGGTTTCTGGGTGGTGAATAATTGAGAACTACGAATGGAGGCCCCTTGGCCACATCTGAATCTACTACGCGCACCGCGGAACTGCTGGATCTCGAGCGCAAGTACTGCTCGTTCGGCGACACGGTGCATTATCTTGAACCCCCGAAAATCTTTGTCGATTGCGAGGGCAGTCACCTTTACGACGAGCGCGGAACGCCCTACCTCGATTTGCAAATGTGGTATTCGGCGGCGAGCTTTGGTTACAAGAACCGCCGCTTGGGCGAGGCGCTGAAGCGCCAGGTGGACCGCCTGCCGCAGCTCGCCTGCCAGTACCTGCACGCGGAAAAAGTGGAGGTGGCGGCGTGCATTGCCCAGTACTGCGAAAAGCGTTTTGGCGTGAAGGGCCGCGTACACTTTAACGTGGGCGGCGCGCAGGCGATCGAGGACTCGCTCAAGCTGGTGCGCAATTACACCGGCAAGAACCTGATGTTTGCTTTCCAGGGAGGTTATCACGGGCGCACCCTGGGTGCGTCCGCCATCACCTCCAGCTATCGCTACCGGCGGCGTT
>PLWR01000528.1 GCA_003165615.1 Acidobacteriota bacterium
GTGCTGGGCATTGTCATCACCATGGGGGCTTTGGGCGGCCCGCCAGAAGAGATCGGACGTAAAGTCGCCGCTGCATTGGTAGGTACCTTTTTGGGCATCCTGCTCTGCTATGGAGTGGTAGGGCCCCTCGCTGCCAATATGGCCAAATCGGCAGATGATGAGCATGCCTACCTGTATGTGCTCCGGGTGGCCATGGCTTCGTTCATCAAAGGGACCGCACCAATTATGGCGGTGGAAGTGGCGCGGCGGGCGATTCCCGGGCATGTGCGCCCCACGTTCCAGGAGTTGGAGGGCTATTGTCGCAACAAAGGTGATGCGGCGCCACCGAAAGAGGAAGCCGCAGCTTAAGGAAGGAGTCAGGAGACAGGCTCCTAGGAGTCAGAATACGGCAAACGATAGACGGCGCACAGGCCGCATCCCCCTCTACCGTATGCTGCTAACACTTCTTAACGAAGAATTGAGGTCGCCTGACTCCTAACTCCTAACTCACTATGGCAGCAGCCAAACCGATTATTGTCATCAAGAAGAAAGGCGGCCACGGCGGCCACCACGGAGGCGCCTGGAAGGTGGCCTATGCCGATTTCGTGACCGCCATGATGTCGCTCTTCATTGTTCTCTGGCTCACGAACACTAGCAAGCCCATCAAAGAGGCCGTGGCGGGGTATTTCAGAGACCCCTCCGGGACTACCAAATTAACGGGTGGCAATGGAAAGGGTCCGGGACAGAGCCCCGGAGAGGGCCCTGCGGACACCCTGACTTTATCCAAAGCGAACATGTCAAAGTTGAAAGACGAGCTTCAGAGCGCCATCCACAAGATCGAAAGCCTCAACAAGCTCAATAACCAGATTGAGATGAAGGTCACGTCCGAAGGCTTGCGTATCGAACTGCTGGAATCCGCCAAGGGTACTTTCTTCGATAGTGGCAGTCCTGAGCTGAGCGACAGTGGCAAGGAAACGCTCGTGGCGCTGGCGAAGCAGTTGGGTGGGGTTCCCAACAAAATCTCGATTGAAGGACACACCGATTCCAAGCCCTTGGTCCGGCATGGTGGTGAATACGGAAACTGGGAGCTCTCCGTGGACCGTGCCAACAACGCCCGGCGCTTGATGCAGGAGGATGGTCTGCGCGCGGACCAAGTGACGCAGGTTAGGGGTTACGCCGACCAGAAGCTTCGTAAGGTTGATGCCCCTGAGGATCCTTCCAACCGGCGAATCTCCGTCATCGTGCAATACGCGGAGGCGCCCCCCGGCAAATAGACCGCTATGGTAGCGCTCAGCAATCGGGTGGACATCGTAGCGCCTCGATTCGTCGGGGCAATTGCCGGCAGGATGCCGGCGCTACAGCCGGAGCGTTGTCCATGCATCTGGTCGACCCGGAATTGCCGTCCCGTAACTTCTTGTTTTTGGGAGAATATTTTGCGTCTCTTGTAGCGCCCCTCTTGGGTGCCCTTGCGGGGGGCAGGCCCACAAGGCCTGCCCCTGCAAGACTTGTTTGGTTACGGCTTCGCCGCGCTGTGCTACCGCGCGGAGAATTTCAAAACCGTAGTGGAGTGGTAAGTCTGACCGGGCTCCAGGATCGTCGACGGAAAGTTCGGCTTGTTAGGCGAATCGGGATAGTGCTGGGTCTCCAGGCAGAAGGCATCGCGCTTGTTGTAGATGTGCCCGTGCTTGCCGGGCACCCCGTCCAGAAAGTTGCCCGTGTAGAACTGCACTCCCGGCTCGGTGGTGTCAACCTCCAGAGCTCGCCCGCTGGTGGGATCATATGCGCGGCCCGCCAACACCAGGCCCGGGCCATGCCGGTTGATCACGAAATTGTGGTCGTACCCGCTCCCGAAAACCAATTGCTCATAATGGTCGTTGATCCGGGCGCCGATGGCCGTGGGCTTGGTGAAATCGAGGGGCGATCCCTTTACGCTGGCGATTTTCCCCGTGGGGATTAAGGTGGCGTCAACCGGGGTATAGTGGTCGGCGTTGAGCATCAGCTCTTCACCAAGAATACTTCCACTTCCCTCGCCGGCCAGGTTGAAGTAGGAATGGTTGGTGAGGTTGACGGGCGTGGCCTTGTCCGTCGTGGCTTGGTAATCGATCCCGAGTTCGTTTTTGTCGTTCAGCGTGTAGGTGACTGTCACGTGGAGGGTCCCGGGATAGCCCTCTTCGCCGTCAACGCTGGTGTACTTCAGGACCAGGCCAACCTCGGCGCCCTTCTCAAAGGATTTCGCCTGCCACACAACCTTATCAAAACCCTTCAAGCCTCCGTGGAGGGCATTAGGGCCATTATTTTTCGCCAACGTATGTTCCTTGCCATTGAGCGTAAACTTGGCGTTGCCGATGCGGTTTCCATAACGTCCCACGAGTGCCCCAAAAAAGGGGTTCTTGTCAAGGTAGCCGGCGAGAGTATCGAATCCGAGCGTGATATCGGCAAATTGCCCCTTGTTGTCGGGGGTCTTTATGGAAACGATAATCCCGCCATACGTCATCGCGCGCACTTCGATGCCGTGCGTGTTGGTCAGGGTATAAAGCTCGACGGCCTTCCCGTCGGGCATAGTTCCAAAAGCTTCTTTCTTTACCATAAGCGCTCCCAGTGCAGAAGATGAGACCCCAGAGTCCGCGAAACAAGCAATCAAGATGAGGCACAACAAGATCGAGAGAACGGAACGTTGAACCATGTGTTTCCTCTGGTGGTCGGAATCGAAAAGGACGGGTCGGAATAATTCTCTGTCATTTCATAACATCGCTCAAAACATCCCGCCGCAAGGAATTCTCTTCGCAGTGTCGTCGTGAGTCAAGCCCTGATTGATGCCGTCATGTTCATTCACCGCAGAGGGTGTAGCGCTACCATGAGCGGCTTTTCCACGATTCAACATCAAGCCCATCAGTCAGGCATTAACAACATGTGGATGTTTTGCAAATAAATAACCGCAGAGTCTGAAACGCACAGACTCTGCTTTTAGGTCGTCGCTACCAGCCCATCAGACGCGTACGGGTTTTCGATGGGCGATCTTGAGAGGCGACGGGTTTTCGCCCAGGGCTGACAGCACCACCGGCCGGCGGTCGGGGAACTCCGCGACCAGGGACAGGGTGCCGCCCATGGCCTCGACGGCTTTGCGCAGAGTCGAGAGCAAAAGGTCGCTGCGCTTCTCCAGCCGCGACACGCTATCCTGATTGATTTTCAGGGTCTTGGCGAGGCGGACCTGGGTGAGCTTGCGGGCTTTGCGAAGCTCCCGCAAGGTCATCTCTTCCGCCATTAACTCCGCCGCGCGCGCCTCAACTTTCCGGCGCTGCGGGGCGGGCAAGCCGCGGATTTTGTCATTTACGCTCACCGGCATAGTTACCTCCCCTCCTTTCTCAGCCGCCCCAGATGCGCGTCGAGGCGGTCATCGGCCTTGCGAATGAGTTCCCGGTAGAATCGCTTTTCGCTGCCGCCTGACTTATCCCCCGCCACCGGCAAGATGGCGCGTCGTCGGGGATCAAAAGCGAAGGCCACTCCCCATTCCCCTGCGGCGGCGCTGAACCGCAACTCCTTCAGATGCGAGTGGCGCGAGCCTTTCAGCGTGTCAACGCGCGGGCGGCCCAACTGTGGTCCGAAGCGCTGGAGGAGGAGCGACAAGGCGAGAATCTCCGTCTGCACATCCTCGGGCAATGCGTCGAACTCCGGCGCAAACTCGTCGCCGATTTCAACCACCCGGCTCACACGCATAATATGGTATGTAATCCATATTCTGTCAAATGCATATTTTGGAAATCCCGGTCCTCATGGCTTGGGCGCAAGGATCGTCAGCGGTTTCGCGGCCCGCTTCGGGAAAACCCCACGCCAGGAAGTGGGTCTGCGCCTGACCCGATGACAATCCACAAGGCCGTATTTGGCCTAACCACCGAAATGGGCACGGCGTCGCTGGCCGATATTCCCGCCAAGGTGCGAATCTACTCGGCAAGTTATAGAATATTTGCCGCCGAGGTAGCACGGGCATCCTGCCCGTGTGGAGTCATGGCCAAGACGGCCATGGCACGAAGGCTGGATTCCCGCCTGCGCGGGAATGACCGGTGTTTAGAAGGGGATTCCCATTCCAAATGACACCGGCACCAGCACCCGCACCCCCAAATCCCTTGCTTAGCTCGAGAGTAATTGATATTTTCACCCCAGCGATTTTGGTTCGATTTGATATAACATTATGAAGTGGGTGACGCAGCAAAGCGTCGGCGGATCGTGGCGAATAGGACGGTGCGCAATTCAAAATTCCTGGTTGGACAAGCGGAGAGGTGAATCATGGGCGAAACAACGATTGCGCCTTCGCTGCCGGAAGATCAGACGTCTGATTCTTTCCTCAGCCGGGCGGTTGGGATTTTCATCGCGCCGGGCCGGACTTTTGAATCCATTGCCCGGCGTCCAGACTTTATCGCACCCCTTATCGTCGGGATTGTAGGGTCCATCGTCCTCATCGAGGCCATGCTCGGGAAGATCGGCGCCGCGCGAATTATCCGGCAATCGCTTGAAATTAGTGGCAAGGCTGCCCATATGACGCCGGAGCAGCTTGACCAGACAGTGCAAAAGGTGGTGGGTTTCACGGCCATCAGCATGCACGTGGGCGGCGTCATAGGCGTTCCCATCTTTCTGCTGGTCATCGCAGCGGTGGGACTTTTTATCGCTAATGTTGTCTTCGGGGCTTCGACGGACTTTAAGACCTGCCTTAGTGTGGTCTGCTACGCTAATCTTGTCCTCCAGGTGGGAGTAATTCTGGGATTGATCATTGTGTTTATGGGCGACCCGGAGCAGTTCAATCCGGAGAACCCTGTTCCCACCATGGTAGGATTCTTCCTGAACCCTCGGGAGACCTCGAAGGTACTGTATGCGGTTGCCAGTTCGTTCGACATTTTCCGGGTGTGGTTCATCGTGCTGTGCTCCCTCGGGCTTTCTGTCGCCACAAGGAAAAAAGTCGGGATAAATGCGATCTTATTGGCCTACTTGGGCATATGGGTCCTCATCGTCCTAGGCAAAGTCGGCATGGCCGCGATAGCGGGTTAGCACGGTGGTGTGGGACACAATGTCACCAAAGACCATTCCGTGCGGGCACTAGCAAGCAGGTGTGGGACTATTGAGGACCAAGCCAAGGCCTAATGCCCATCAAATTTGAAATTATTGCGGAAGACAAAATCACGCGGGCGCGCGCGGGATTGTTGCACACTCCCCACGGCGTGATTGAGACGCCCATCTTTATGCCTGTAGGCACCGGCGGCACGGTGAAGGGCATGACGCAGGATGAGTTGGAAGCATTGAATGTGCAAATCCTGCTGGGCAACACCTATCATTTATATTTGCGTCCCGGTCATGAATTGATTCGCGAGGCGGGCGGCCTGCATCGCTTCATGTCATGGCCGCACCCGATCCTGACCGATAGCGGCGGATTCCAGGTGATGAGCCTGAAGTCCCTGGGACGCGTCACCGAGGACGGAGTGTGGTTTCGTTCGCACCTGGATGGCTCCCCGCACTTTCTCTCCCCCGAGCGCGCCGTGGAAATCCAAATGGCATTGGGCTCCGACATTATGATGTGCCTCGATGAGTGCGTCGAGTACCCGGCCAGCCATGAAGCGCTCCAACGCTCGGTAAGCCTTACAACGCGCTGGGCAAAGCGGGCGAAAGAGAAGGTGTCAGGTGCCAGGTGTCAGTTGTCAGGCGAAAACAGCGAGGGTTCTGGATCTGATGACGCGAGCGGCGTGGAGCCAAACGGCAGTCTACCGAAGAGCCCTGACACCAGACACCTGACACCTGACACCTTTCCTTCCCTTTTCGGCATCGTGCAAGGAGGGACGGACAAGGAGTTGCGCCGCCAGAGCGCCGAGGCACTGCTCGACCTGGATTTTGAGGGCTACGCCGTGGGGGGCCTAGCCGTGGGTGAGCCCAAGTCGGAGATGTATGAGACGGTGCAGTATACGGCTGATCTGCTGCCGCGTGACCGCCCCCGTTACCTGATGGGTGTGGGCACGCCGGAGGATCTGGTGGAGGGCGTGGCGCGGGGTATCGACATGTTTGATTGCGTTATGCCCACGCGCAATGCCCGCAACGCCTGCGCCTTCACATCCGAGGGCAAGGTCATTATTAAGAACGCCAAATACGCCAGGGACGAGCGTCCTCTTGACCCCTCCTGCACCTGCGCGGTGTGCCGGCGTTATTCCCGCCGCTACCTTCGCCACCTTTTTGTGACCGGCGAAATGCTGGGCCCCATTCTGGCCACCCACCATAACCTCCACTTTTACCTTGACACTATGCGTAGAATGAGGCAGTCTCTCCTGTTTGGAGCGTTCGCGGAATTCCACTGTAGGGTGCACTCGAAGCCTTAGGCAAGTCTTTTACGATCCGAATCTGGAAAGCCCGAACCGAGAAAATCCCGTACTTCGCGGACGGGTATCTCATCCTGAATCCTTAGAAAAAATGGCTCGACCTTGATCGAGTGTCTCTTCGTAAATCCAGTCCTCTTGGCGGCGGACCCCGGTTCAGCGGGTGCGCTTACGCAGTTGCTTTTCTTTTTCGCCCCCCTTTTCGCCATCTGGTATTTCCTGGTTCTGCGGCCGCAATCGCAGCAGCGCAAAAAGCTCAAGGAACTGCTCGGCAGCCTGAAGACGGGAGACCGCGTGGTGACCAGCGGCGGCATTTACGGGACGATCATGGGCTTCCGAAACGGCGCAACGGTGCAGTTGCAGATAGCCACCCAAGTCAAGGTTGACGTGGCACGCTCGGCCATAACAGGGGTCGTTACTGAGGAGGCAGAGGAAGCAAGCAAGCAGGACTCGGGGGCAAAAGGGAAAAAGTAGTGGGCGCGAGAATTGGGTCCCCCCTGAGTCGCGCCATACAAGGTCAGAGAATGGGACCGTGAGTCCAGAGACCCTTTACCCCCCAAAAACTCCGTTGCCGCGCTGAATTAGGGTACAATAGCGCTCCCGCGGATGGCATGGGTTTAGGGAGCGAAGATTGACGGGGCCATTTCGAAAGGGTAGTTGAGGAAGTTCATTCATGGAAACCAAGATTCGAGGCCGGGCGATATTCATCCTTGTGGTTGTGTTGGCATGCATTTTGGGAATCATCGGTTTTCCCAGAAATGTCCAGGAGCTCAAGGACAATCTCCATAACCGCATTCACCTGGGGTTGGACCTGAAAGGTGGAACCAACCTGATCCTGCAAGTGCAGGTTGAGGATGCGGTGAACATCACGTCCGGCGAGGCCCTCGAGCGGTTGAAGGATGAGCTGAAGGCCAAGAACATCCCCTACGCGGATATCCAATCAGACGACGACAAGACTCAGAGTCCCCCCCTTCACCGGATCGAGATCAAAGGAATCCCGCAGGATAAGTCCGCGGACCTGCAGACCCTGGTGACCAACGGATATTCTGACTGGGATTTGGTCCGGGTTTCCGGCGATGAAACAGCCCGGCTGCTGATCCTCAAGACCAGCGCGGCCGTCACCATTCGTACCCAGGCGCTGATGCAGGCCATGGAGACCATTCGCCGCCGCGTTGACGCGTTGGGCGTCACGGAACCCACCATCGCCGAGTACGGCCAGGGTGATTCCGAATTGGTCGTGCAGTTGCCGGGAGTGGATGACCCGTCACGCGTTAAAGACATCATGCAATCCACCGCCCTGCTGGAGCTGAAATTGGTGCAGGACGGACCTTATTCTTCCCGCGAGGCTGCCCTTGCCAACCATGGCGGAGTCTTACCGCCGGACACGGAACTGGTTCAGGGTACGAACGAGGAAAATAAAGGTGAAGCCTGGTATGTTTTGAACCACATTGCCGCGGTGACGGGGCGAGATTTGACCGGGGCAGAGCCCTCCCATGATTCCGCCGGACGGGCCAGTGTGAATTTCACCCTGAACCGCGATGGCGCCGAACGCTTCGGCCGGGTGACGGGCGAGAACGTTAACAAGCTCCTGGCCATTGTGCTGGACAATCGGGTTTACAGCGCCCCGATAATTCACAGCCAGATTACCGACCGCGGTGAAATCACGGGGTCTTTCACCCCGCAGCAGGCCAATGACTTGGCGCTGGTGTTGAAGTCCGGCGCCCTGCCCGCCTCGATCAAGTACCTTTCTGAGGAGACCGTCGGTCCGTCNNATTGTGGGCTTACTCGCAGTGATGGGATTCATGTTGGTCTATTATCGCGGCTCGGGAGTGAACGCGGACGTGGCATTAGTGCTGAATCTGCTCATTCTTGTCGCTGCCATGGCCTGGATTGGCGGAACTCTTACCCTGCCGGGCATCGCGGGAGTGATTCTGACCGTGGGTATGGGTGTGGACTCGAACGTGCTTATCTTTGAGCGAATTCGCGAGGAATTGCGCCTTGGCAAGGCAGTGGGGGCGGGTGTGGCGGCGGGCTTCGAGCAGGCTTTCCGAACCATTATTGACACCCACGTTACCACCGTAGCTTCCGCGGTCATCCTTTTTGCCTTTGGGACGGGGCCCATTCAGGGTTTTGCCGTTACTTTGACCATCGGCTTGCTTGCCAACCTGTTTACCTCGGTGTTTGTTTCCAGGGTGATTTTTGATTACGTCCTTTCGCGGCGCGAAAAAGGCGTGGCACTAAGTATCTAGCGGGTTGATGGGATGTAGCGCCGACCTTTAGGTCGGCACCACAAAAAATTGGGAACTTGTCGGCTTCCTGCGGTGTCAATTTCATCGGAGAGGTGTGAGGGGGTCCATGGAGTTTTTCCACGAACCAAAGATTGACTGGATGGAGATCAAGTGGTACTTCATAACCCTTTCTTTAGCCTTGGCGCTGATCGGGATTCTTTCCATGGTGGCGCACAAGGGACTGGTTTACGGGATTGACTTCCGTGGTGGGACGCTGGTGGACGTAAAGTTTTCCCAACCCCCCAACGTCGATGCCATCCGCCATGAATTGGACCGCGCGGGCCTGCGCAACGCCACCATTCAGGGATTGGGGCCGGCGAGCGACAACGCGGTAATTATCGGGCTCGACCTTCAGACCACCACCTCCAGCAATGCGCTGGATACCGGCAAGCAGGCGATCATCACTGGCCTCTCAAACCTCTATGGCAAGGGGCCGGAGGGAAAGACGGACTTCAATAATGCCAGCCCGCAAACCGTGGCCGACCACCTGACGGCGGAAGATCCCCTGGGCGCAGCGGCGAGAGGCTTGGATGCCGCCACCAAAACCTATCGCGATCTTGCCGATGCCATGGTTACCTACCGGAATGCCCCACCCCACACCGGTTTGCTGACGGATTTTGGCGATCTGCACAACGTGCCGGGCGTTTCCCCCGGGGTGATTTCCGCGTTGACGAAGGACTTCTACTTGTCCAGCTACGCGGTCACCAATACCAAGATCGTGGGACCGAAGGTGGGCTCAGACCTGCGCCGCCAGGCCCTTTACGTTACGCTGGCAGGCCTGGGCGCCATGTTGATTTACATTTGGTTTCGTTTTGAGCTAATCTATGGCGTCGCCGCCGTGGTTGCCACTTTCCACGATGTGATTATTACGCTCGGTTTTTTCTCCCTGCTGAATAAGGAAATTACCCTGACGGTGATCGCGGCTCTTCTGACCCTGGTGGGCTATTCCATGAATGATACCATCGTGGTCTTTGATCGAATCCGGGAGAACGTTCACGCGACCAAACGCGGGGATTTTACGAAGCTCGTTGACCACAGTATCAACCAGACTCTTAGCCGGACCATCCTGACCTCGGGCCTGACCTTCCTGGCCGTCCTCTCCCTTTTCCTGTTTGGAGGCGAAGTCATTCACGGATTCGCTTTCGCCCTGGTGGTGGGAGTGATTATTGGCACTTATTCATCGATCTTTATTGCCAGCCCGATTGTGGTGTATTTTAACCAGCGTTTTTCCAGGGATGGGTTGAGTGCGAGAGTCAAGGTAGTTTGAGCGCGTGCCGGTTCGGTCCGTTCGCTGCGGCCGGGCCAGATCGCGCGTAGTTTTTGAGGAGGCGATAATCCATGTTTGATGACAGCTTGCTGGATTCCTCGTCGAAGATGGCGCCAGTTTTGACCGGCATTCACTGGCTCATCTCGCTCGCAATCGGCGCGGTATTCTTTGGCACCGGGTACTTTCTCCTGCCCATACTCACGGGAAACGAGGCAAGTGTGGTTATTACTCAGTCGGCAATTGTGGCTGGGGCAATGACAGGTTGGGCGCTGATCGTCTGCTACGTTTGGGCGGATGCAGGCCGCAACGGCTTCAACCGCTGGGTTTGGGTTGCAATCAATATCCTGCTTCCCCTGGTGGGATATGTTTTCTACCTGATCTATAGCGCCACCAAGACGGGTGACTGGAAGCGCGCCACTCTTCCCATCGCTTACATTTTTGAAGTCATGATCATTGGTGTGCTGGTCCTATTACCTCTGATTTACACTGAGGCCCTGCCCAAGGCCCAGTTGATGACCTTCCTGGCGGCGCCTCCGCCTCCACCTCCGCCCCCGCCTCCGCCCGCGGCGGCGCCGGTGGCGGTTCGAGTCATCCATCGGGTCAGCGTTGAAGACGTCATGCGTGCTCCCACGGTCATTCCCAAGACCATCGCCCAAGTCAAGGACGAACCTGAGCCTCCTCCCAACGCCGTGGGCGTGGTGGGCGGCGTCGTAGGCGGTGTTCCGGGAGGATCCTTTGGTGGCGTACTGGGCGGCGTCATTGGTGGCGCGCTGAGTTCCGCTCCTCCGCCCCCTCCGCCTCCCAAGCCGCAAACTCCCAAGCGCATCCGGGTGGGCGGCCAGGTGGAATCGGCGAAAGTTGTTTTCGGACCTCATCCCGAGTATCCTCCCCTCGCCAAGATGGCGCGCATTCAGGGTACGGTGCGCCTGGACGCGGTCATCAGCAAAGATGGCACGATTCAAGATTTGAAAGTCATATCCGGCCACCCGTTGCTAGTCCGAGCGGCACTGGAAGCCGTGCAGCGCTGGCGCTATCAGCCTACCTTGCTGAACGGCGATGCAGTAGAAGTTGCTACCGAGATCGATGTGAACTTCACGTTGGCAGAGTAACCAGAAGATTCTGGTAATTTTTGAGGAGGGAAAACAACATCATGTTAGCTGCAAATCTCTTAGGTTTGGGTCTGTGGTTGTTCGAGGCAACGGAGGGTGAGCCGGGATTTGATCCCCTTACCATGTGGAACCAGATGGGATGGCCGGCTCGACTCGTGGTGGTCGTTCTGTTCGTCATGTCGGCATGGTCGATCGGCGTTATGATCGATCGTTGGATCGCTTTCAGCTCGGCGCGCAAGCAGTCGCGCGTTTTCGCCCCGGCCGTGGCGGGTGCCTTGAAGGACGGGAAAATTGACGAGGCGATTTCCATCGCCGAGCAGAACAAACGGAGCCACCTGGCGAAAGTGGTGACGGCAGGCTTACAGGAATTCCAGGCGCATCAAGTGTCATCCGAAATCCCCGGTGAGACGATTGAAGCGTCCAAGCGGGCTCTGGAACGGGCTGCGGCTATCGTGCACGCCGAACTGAAGCGCGGCGTCTCCACCCTGGCCACCATCGGTTCCACGGCGCCCTTTGTCGGTCTGTTCGGCACCGTGCTGGGTATCATCCACGCGTTCCAAGGAATTTCCACGGCGAAATCCACCGGTCTGGGCGCGGTCGCGGGCGGTATTTCTGAAGCCCTCGTCACCACCGCTTTCGGTCTGTTCGTCGCCATCCCGGCGGTGTGGATTTACAACTATTTCACCACCAAGATCGAATCGTTCGACGTCGAGATGGATAACTCCTCCTCGGAGTTGATCGACTATTTCATCAAACGCGCATCGCGGGGGAAGAAGTAAATGGCCANNAGGATGCCGATAAGGAAGACGCGGTTTTGCTGGCCGTGACCAAGGACGGTAAGGTCTACTTGCAAGCTGACCGCATCGAGCCTGACCAGATTACCACCAAAGTGAAAGATATGATTGCCGATAAGCTGGATAAGACGGTCTACGTCA
>PLWR01000133.1 GCA_003165615.1 Acidobacteriota bacterium
CGGAGTGAAATACATACCCCCCTTCGCCAAATCGGCGAGGGGGAATTCAAATTCCCGTCTTCCTCAATAGCCCCCGGGGAACAACCTGTCCACGGCTTCGTTCTTGTGGACCGACGTCGTGCCCACGGCCGTGGTGTCCTCCAGGCATTTCATTTCGTAAGCGGCTTTGTTCGCGGCCTGCAAGTAGGAGCGGGCGGCGGCCTCTACGACGCTGTGGCTGATACTTTTGCCCGAGAACTCGCGGTCTTCGAAGCGCGCGCGGATGCCAACTTCCGCCACCCCATCCGTGCCCGGACCCACGGTGTGCACGGAGAAGTCAGAAATTGTTCCCGGCACCCCGGTGATGCGGTCGATGGCGCGGAAGGCGGCATCGCATGGTCCGTCCCCGGTCGCCGAATCATGAAATGTCTCGCCGTCCTTTTCCAGTTCCACGGTGGCGGTGGAACGTCCTTCATTGGAGGAAACGCTTTGGAAAAGTTTAAGGGAAAACATTTCGGGGAGATGCTGGAATCCCTCGTTCACAATGGCCAGCAGATCTTCGTCGTAAATACTTTTCTTGCGGTCCGCCAGTTGGGTGAAGAGCAAATAAGCGCGTTCAAGTTCGGGCTTGGTTAATTGATATCCCATCTCCTCGTAGCGCTTAACCAAAGCGTGCCGGCCGGAGTGTTTTCCCAACACGATGGAGTTTGACGGCATGCCCACCGTCTGCGGCGTAATGATTTCGTAGGTGATCGCGTTTTTGAGCACGCCATCCTGGTGGATTCCCGCTTCGTGGGCAAAGGCGTTGCGGCCCACAATGGCTTTGTTGCGCTGCACGGCCATGCCGGTCAAGCGGGTCAGAAGCTGGCTGGAAGCAAAGAGCTCTTCGCTGTGAATATCCGTATAGAGGGGTAGGGAGTCGCGCCGCACGTGGATGATCATGGCCAATTCTTCCAACGCCGCGTTGCCGGCGCGTTCACCGATGCCATTAATCGTGACTTCCACCTGGCGCGCGCCCCCGCGGATTCCCGCCAGCGTATTGGCCACGGCCATGCCCAGGTCGTCGTGGGTGTGTGTGCTCAGGATTACTTTGTCCATGCCCGGAACACGCGTCTGCACGTCGCGGAACATTTGTTGGTAATCCGGCTCCAGGCAGAAGCCCACGGTGTCAGGCAGGTTCAGCACCGTGGCGCCGGCCTCCACGGCCGCGTGGCAGCATTCGATCAAATAGCTGCGGTCCGTGCGCCCCGCGTCCTCAGGAGAGAACTCCACGTCCTGGCACTTTGACTTGGCGTGCGCCACCGCCCAACTGATCATCTTCAGGATTTCCTCGCGCGTCTTGTGCAGCTTGTATTGAAGATGAATGTCGGAGGTGGCTAGAAACGTGTGGATGCGCGGCCTCGCGGCCTCTTTCAACGCTTCCCAGGCGCGGTCGATGTCAAGCTGATTGGCGCGTGCCAGGGCGGCGATGATTGGCCGCCGGATTTCCGCCGAGATCGCCTTCACCGCTTCAAAGTCGCCGTGCGAGGCGATGGGAAATCCACCTTCCAGGATGTCAACGCCCAGGCGATCGAGCTGGCGCGCCATCTCCAGTTTCTCGGGCAGGTTCATACTACAGCCGGGTGATTGCTCGCCGTCACGGAGCGTGGTGTCAAAGATGAATACCTTATCTGGCATCGTCCCTCCTGAAAGCGGTGGCTATTAAAGAGTGATTGTGGATAGAGGGCAAATGCCCGCTACTCCCCCCTAACCTCCAATTGTCCGACCGGTCGGACGGTCGCGTCAAGCTCATATTTTCCCCTTTTGTCATAAGGAGTCGGTACTGGTGTCATGGGCGAGGCGCGGAGCCGCCCAATTCGCCGTCATTCCCGCGAAGGCCGGATGCCACTCTGCACGCCAATGGAAATGAGCCGTTGACCGAATGGATTCCCGCTCCCCGCCTTCGCGAGGACAAGCTTCGCGGGAATGACGAGTGCTTCGAAAGGGTTTCCAATTCCAAATGACACCAGCACGAAGGAGTTGGTGGTGACTCATTTTGAGGTGCCACGGCCATCTTGGCCGTGTCCCTTCATGGGCGGGACGCCCGTGGCACCTCAAAATGAGTCACTACCAAGGAGTTTGGCAGTTCACCCATGACCGCGGAATCCGTTTATAATGTTTGGCTTGGATTTTGGCAAGGACAACGATAAAAGGAGACGCCTTCATGTTTAAGCTCGTGTTGTTGCGGCACGGAGAAAGCGTTTGGAACAAGGAGAATCTCTTTACCGGTTGGACGGACGTGGGGCTTAGCGAAAAGGGGCTTCAGGAAGCGGTCGAAGGAGGCCGCCAGCTTCGCCAGGACGGTTTCATTTTTGATGTAGCCTATACTTCGGTGCTGAAGCGCGCCATCAAAACCCTGTGGCTTGCTCTGGAAGAAATGGACCAGATGTATATTCCCATTCTCAACACCTGGCGGCTGAACGAGCGGCACTACGGCGCGCTGCAAGGGCTGAACAAGGCGCAGACCACGGAGAAGTACGGTGAAGCACAGGTGAAAATCTGGCGGCGCAGTTATGACATCCAGCCGCCGGCGCTCACCCCCGATGACGACCGCTATCCGGGCAAGGATCCCCGCTACCAGGGATTGACGTCATCGGAGTTGCCGCTCACCGAGTGCCTGAAAGACACCGTGGCGCGCACATTGCCTTACTGGCATGAAACCATCGCTCCCGTGGTGCGTTCGGGCAAGCGGGTCATCATTGCCGCCCACGGCAATAGCCTGCGGGGATTGGTGAAGTATCTGGATAACGTCTCGGAAGCGGATATCGTGGGATTGAATATTCCGACCGGGATTCCCCTGGTCTACGAGCTGGACGATGATCTGAAGCCTCTTCGCCACTATTACCTGGGTGACCCGGAGGCCGTCGCCCGCGCCGCCCAGGCCGTCGCCGACCAGGCGAAGCGCAAGAGCTGAGAAGGGCGAGCGAAGGTGCGGATTTGAAACTGGTAGCCGCGGGCCTGTCGTTAAGGGCTCACAGCTCACCGCTTAGAGTTTGCTTTGGTGGCGCCGGCATGGCTGGGATCGGGAATACTGGTCCAGGGCCAGGGTCCCGTCAAAGTCGAC
>PLWR01000218.1 GCA_003165615.1 Acidobacteriota bacterium
TATGAGCGCAAGGCGCATTTTCTGCAAAGCGTGCCCTACGCGCTGAAAAACCTGCGCTGGCTATTACACAATGTGCAACTGCCCATCGCTCTGCCCGCGCTCCAGACCGCATTCCGGAGCATGTTGGGCGCGGAGACATTGCAAACCCTGGCTTCGGAGTCAGAGAATCTCACCGTGCGCATTTTCAGTTTTTCATTTCACCGAAGCCAGCCCCAGGATGGCAGTGGGAACGGGGGGGGATTTGTTTTTGATGGCCGCAGCCTTCCCAATCCCGGGCGGGAAGAGCGCTTCAAGCCGCTCACGGGCAAAGACGCGCCGGTCATCGAGTATCTCAATCAGCAGGAGAGCGTCCATGAGTACCTGGCCAGTGTCATGTCGCTGGTGGTGTCGAGCGTGAGCAGTTATCAGCGTCGCGGCTTTAAGAACCTGATGGTATCGTTCGGCTGTACCGGCGGCCAGCATCGCTCGGTCTATCTGGCAGAACAATTGGCGAAACGTCTGGTTGAAAGGGGCGGGGTGGAGGTGGTGGTGCGGCACCTTGAGTTGGAGAAGATGGGCCAATGAAAGCCATGATTCTGGCCGCCGGCCTTGGCACGCGCTTGCGGCCACTAACTGACAATCGCCCCAAGGCGCTGGTGGAAATCGCCGGGCGCACCATGCTGGAGATCACCCTTTCCCGCCTGCGCGCTTACGGGATTCGCGAGGTGATCATCAATGTGCATCACTTTGCCGGCATGATTATCGAGTATCTGAGAACGAACAATAACTTCGGCATGAGGATCGAAGTCTCACCTGAAGAGGTCCTGCTCGACACCGGGGGCGGGCTGAAGAAGGCTGCATGGTTTTTCCTCGAGGATGCCCCTCGCTCAAACGAGCCCTTCATTCTGCATAATGTTGATGTCATCAGCACCATTGATCTCGGGCGCATGGTGGAATTTCATTTGGAAAACCAGGCGCTCGCCACCCTGGCGGTGAAAAACCGGGAGACACTGCGATATCTTCTCTTCGACGAACAACTCCGGCTTTGCGGCCGGCGATCCGGGTTGGATCAAGACCCTGAATTCGTGCGCCCGTCACCGCAAGCGCAAGCGCTGGCTTTTTCCGGCATCCACGTGATTTCGCCGCGCCTGCTGGCGATGATGACGGAAGAAAACGCTTTCCCCATTTTAACTTCCTACTTGCGTCTCGCCGCCCACGATGAAAAGATCCTCGCCTTTCGCGCCGATGAATATTATTGGCGAGACCTTGGCAAACCGGAGAATGTGCTGCAAGCGGCGCAAGACCTGAAGCAAAAGGTTTTTCTGCAATAAGCTCACAGCGTCAATCTAGGTGCCCTGAGCAGCGGGGATATCACGCGGCCGGGACTGAGGAGTGTTCATGATCTCCAATTGGAGTGCCCGAAGCTCGGCGATATTCTTGCGCGAAATCTTGTCCAGAATCGAATAACCCTTGCGGGTCAGGTGAACTTTGACGAAGCGGCGATCGTTTTCGCCTTGAACTTTGCGCACCAGACCCCGTTCCTCGGCGCGTTGGACCAGCCCCACCACGGCATTGTGGCGTCCCTGCATGAACTCGGAGAGCTCGGAGATGGTGGCCCAGCCGCGGCCCGTGTAGCCCGCCACTCCCAGCAGGAGCTGGTGCTGTTGGGGGGTGATTCCTGACGCGCGCGCCACGCGCTCGCTGAAGCGGAGAAAACACCGAATCCGGTAGCGAAACCATGCCAGCCGCCTGAGTGCTTCCGCACGCGAGGGAGGTATTTCAACGATTTGTGGTGGGCGTTTCATAAGGGACTATCATATTACAATGTGATTTATATTCCGAGGGGGTGAACTTGCGGGGAAAGGCGCGAGGCTTGCCCCTGTAAACCGTGTTGGGTTGGACACTGCCGCCGTGCGCTATTTTTGCGGGGCCTTCAGCCCCAGGCTTGCCCAGAGGTTGTCGACCTTCTTTTTCACTTGCGGGTCCATGACGATTTCATCGGGCCAGGGGCGGGTAAAGCCTTCGGTGGGCCACTTCCGCGTGGCGTCAATTCCCATCTTGGAGCCGAAGTTGGGCAGGCGCGAGGCGTGCTCGAGTTGGTCCACCGGGCCCAGGGTGAATTGAATATCGCGCTCGGGGTCGATGTGGTTCAGGGCTTTCCACGCGACTTCGCCCGTGTCGTGCACGTTCACATCGTGGTCCACCACCAGGATGCACTTCGTGAACATAGCGCCGGGCATGCCCCAGATTGCGTTCATCACTTTCCGGGCATGGCCAGGGTAGCTCTTTCGAATCGCCACCATCATCAAATTGTGAAACACGCCCTCCGCGGGCATGTGCATGTCCACGACTTCCGGCAATTGCCGGCGCATCAGGGGCATGAACAGGCGTTCCACGGCGTAGCCCATCCAATAGTCTTCCATGGGCGGCCGGCCGACAATGGTGGAGATGTAAATGGGGTCGCGCCGACGGGTGATGCAGGTAATATGGAACGCCGGGAACTTATCCTGGAGCGAATAATAGCCCGTATGGTCGCCGAACGGGCCTTCGGTGCGAATGTCGTCGAGGTCCACATAGCCTTCCAGCACGATTTCGGCATGGGCGGGGACCTCCAGGTCGACCGTCTCACACTTCACCAACTCCACCGGCTGCTGGCGCAGGAAGCCGGCGAAAAGGAACTCATCCAAATCCTCCGGCAGGGGCAGCACGCCGGAGAGCATGGTGGCAGGGTCGGCCCCCAGTGCCACGGCCACGTCCATGCGGCGGCCCTTTCCCTGGCGTTCGAGCCAGCGGAAGTGTTCGGCGCCGCCCTTGTGGACCTGCCAGTGCATTCCCGTCGTCCGCTCGTCAAATACCTGCATGCGGTAACACCCCACGTTGCGTCGGCCGTTCCTGGGGCTGCGGGTCACCACCATCGGAAAGGTGATGAATCGCCCGCCATCCTGCGGCCAGCACTGCATGATCGGCAGGCGCCCGAGCGATAGGTTTTCCCGCTCGATCACCTCTTTCACCGGACCGCTGCGCACGGTCTTGGGAAAGAACGAGCCGAGTTCGGAAAGCTTGGGAAGCATCTTCACCTTGTCGAAGAATCCTTCCGGCGGCTTCATATCGAGCAGGTCTTCCATGCGGCGCGTCACGTCGTCGAGTGAGGCAACGTCAAACGCCATTTCCAGCCGCCGACGTGTGCCCAGGGTATTGATGAGCAGGGGCATCGCATAGCTCACGCCATCGCGGGCGGAGCAAGGCTTTTCATACAGCAACGCCGGTCCGCCGGCTTTGGATACGCGGTCGGTGATTTCAGTGATTTCCAGATCGACATCAACCTCCGCTGCAATGCGCTTCAGCTCGCCTTCGCGATCCAGGCGGGCAAGAAATTCACGCAGGTCTTGGTAGGACACGATGGAACCTCGCTGGATAAATGTCAGTTCTCAGTCATCAGTATTCAGTTCTCAGTCATCAGTTCTCGTTTTCATCTCCGTCGATCTCCGACTCACCGGCGCCGGGTGCAGGGTTTTCAACTGACGACTGCCTAAATGGATTTCACCGGAATCTTGACGATGTCTTCGACTTCCGCAGTCTCGCGCATGATGAAGGGCTCGCCGTAGCGCACGCCGATCAAGTGGCCGAAGTGGCGAGCTTCCGAGCCCATGCGGGCGTTGATTTCGCCGCGGGAAGGGAAGAGGTTTTGCAATTCCTTGGGCGGGGAAAACTGCGATGAAAAGCAGAAAATGGCTTTGAGTTTTTTCTCGAATTGCGCGGTGATGTCCACGACGAACGAAGGCCGGACGGTGGGCACGTACTGTGAGGCGTAGATGATCTTAAAAGGGCGATGGGGTTTTCCCGCCAACGGCAGCTTGGCGAGCCCGGCCAGGAAGCAGGCTTCGTACCCAAGGAGTCCGGTAGTGTAATGGTCGGGATGACGGCCCTCCCAATACGGCAGAATCACCGTGTGCGGCTTGAACTCGCGAATCTTCTGCGCAACTTTCAATTTATTCTCGCGATTATTTTCCACTCCCGCATCGGGAAGGTTGAGGTTTTCCCGGTGGACCGCTCCCAGCACCACTGCGGCGCGTCGAGCTTCCTTTTCGCGCAGAACTGCGCTGCCGCGTGTGCCGCTTTCGCCTGCGGTGAGGTCGAGGATGCCGACACGGTAGCCCGCCTCCGTCATCTTGATAACCGTGCCACCGCAGGTGATCTCAATGTCGTCCGGGTGCGCCGCTATGGTCAGAATATCAACTTCCATGATCCGCCTTTTCTCTCTGTGTTGGCAGTAAATTAAGCCGCCGCACAAATGCTTTTTCGTCCAGATGGTACTTGAACGCCTTTCGCCCGTTGATGAAGACCACCGGAATTTCCTCGTGAAACTTGGCGTACGCGGCACTATCGTCGAGAATATTTACTTCCCGAAATTCGAAAGCCTGCGTCGTACGAAGTTTGCCAAGCTGCGCTTTGACCTCGTCGCACAGACAGCATCCGGGCTTGGTGTTGAGAACGACTTCAACCATTGGCGTCTGAAGGGATTCTAAGAGCAAGGGTGGACGAGCGTCAAGGTCGGGTGGCGACCAGCGGGCCTGTCGCATCCACCGTTCGAAGAGTGTGCCGCTTTGGACAGGCTTGGCCACGGATCGTCGCAAAAAGCGATATTCTCACCCAGGCGCCAAAGTCGTGACCCGTTGACGCGGCTCCCTGCTATATGGGTGTACCCATGTTGGAGTAGAATCGCATGGCAACAGATCGCATGGAAGAAGGGCCTGAAGCCCGCCCATCCAGGGAGATAAACATGCCAATCCGCACCATTATTGAGCCATTCAGGATCAAAAGCGTTGAGCCCCTTCGCTGGACCACCCGGGCAGAGCGCGAGCGGTCGCTGCGAGCCGCTAGTTACAATCTGTTCCTGCTGCCAGCCGAGGAGGTACTGATTGATCTCCTGACGGATTCGGGGACAGGGGCAATGTCCACGCACCAGTGGGCGGNNAAAGGCGATGTCGTCCCCAACAACACCCATTTCGATACCACGCGTGCCAACGTGGAGTTTGTGGGCGCCGAGGCCCTTGATCTCCTGATTGCCGAAGGCAAGCATCCGGCGCTGGTGCATCCGTTCAAGGGGAACATGGACGTGGCGGCACTCGAGCAAGTGATCGGGCGCGTCGGGCGCGAGCGGGTACCGCTGGTGATGCTGACGATTACCAACAACTCCGGGGGAGGGCAGCCGGTCTCGATGGAGAATATGCGGGCGGTCAGAGCCGTCTGCCGCCGCCACCGCATTCCACTTTACTTTGACGCCTGCCGTTTTGCCGAAAACACCTATTTCATCAAGCTGCGCGAGAAAGGTTACGAATCCAAAACGCCCAAGGCGATCGCGCAGGAGATTTTTCAACTGGGCGACGGCTGCACGATGTCGGCGAAGAAAGACGGCTTGGCGAATATCGGCGGATTCCTCTGCACCAATGACGACGTGATTGCGCAACAGGAAAAGAACCTCCTTATTCTTACGGAAGGCTATCCCACTTATGGCGGGCTGGCCGGACGCGACCTGGAAGCGATTGCGGTGGGTGTGGAAGAGGTGCTGGAAGAGGATTATCTCCACTACCGCATCGTTTCGACAGGGTACCTGGGTAAGCACGTTTCCGACGCGGGTGTACCCATCGTGCAGCCGCCGGGCGGGC
>PLWR01000550.1 GCA_003165615.1 Acidobacteriota bacterium
ACCTCGACCGCCTGGACTGCCGGTTCCTTCGGGGGCGCCGACCTGACGGAAGGCGCGGACGCTCTTCCGGCGACCGCAACTTTCACGGTGCCGGCTGGGGTTGTCCCGGTGGCAGGCAACACCTTTGATATCGGTGGAACTACCTACACCTTCAAGGGAACCGTCGCGAGCCTAACCACGCCCGACGACGTTCTGATCGGAGGCACCGTCCAATCGTCCCTTGCCAACCTGGCGGCTGCCATCAACTTGACCCAAGTGAACGGGCAGGGGGCAGGCGCTATCTACGGCAATAGCACCAGCATCAACGGCTTGGTCACTGCCTCGAATCCTACGGCCACCTCGCTCACCCTGCAAGCAATTAATCCTGGGTCGGCTGGCAATTCCTATGCCCCGACGACCAGTTGGGCGGGGGGGGTATTCGAAATCGGAGACCTGACTGGAGGCAGTACCGGTGTATCGGCGACCGCGACTTTCACTGCGCCGGCTGGGACTCTCCTGCCGAGCGCAGGCCAGACCGTTACCATCGGTGGAACGACCTATACCTTCGTGGGAGCCGGGGGCCTGGCTGCGGCCAACGACGTTCTGATCGGAAGTGACGTCGCCACGACCCTGGCTAACCTGTTTGGCGCCATCACCCAGTCCACAACACTACCCCAGGGGGAGAACATTACTTATGGCCCTGGCACCAGCGCCAACACCTCGGTCACTGCCGTGTTGAATCCTGTGACTAGCACCATCACCCTGACAGCAGCTAATAGCGGAGCAGCGGGCAATTCTGTTGCCACCTTGACGAGCTGGAGCGGGGTTTCATTCACGGGCGGAGATCTGGCTGGAGGCGTAGTTGCGCAGACGGCGACTGGGGCTTACACCGTGCCGGTTCCGCTCCCGACCGCCGGCCAGACCGTTACCGTGGGTGGAACCACCTACACCTTCGCGGGAAGCGTCGCGGCCCTAACCGCGCCCGACGATGTACTGATTGGACCCAACATCACCACCACCCTTGCCAACCTGGCGTCCGCCATCAACGCGACCCCGGCGGGGGCAGGCGTTACTTACGCCACGGGCACCAGCGCCAACACCTCGGTCACGGCCACGGGTTCTACGGCCTCCACGCTCACCCTACAGGCCATTCAAAGTGGGTCAGTTGGCAATTCCATTGCCACCGCGACCAACTGGACCGGCGGTTCATTCGGGGCTGGAGACCTGGCGGGCGGCACCGACGCGGGAACCTTCAGCGACACCATCATGGCCTACGATTCCCTCGGCAACAGCCATGTTCTGAGCTTCAATTTCACCAAGGCATCGGCCGGAAGTTGGAATTACCAGATTACCATTCCTGCCGCGGACGTTGGGACCACGGGCAACCCCCAGGTCGTTGCCACGGGAACGCTGCAGTTCGGACCGGACGGGAATTTGATTACACCCTCGGCGGATGTGCAGGGGATTAGTGTCCCGGGGTTGGCTGACGGGGCAAAGACCATGAGCATCAACTGGCAACTCTTCAGTTCACCGGGGAATGCCGTCATTACCCAGACGGCTGAAGCTTCTGCCACTTCCGGAAAAGATCAGGATGGGTATAGTGCAGGAACCCTGCAGAGCTACGCCATTGATTCTTCTGGGGTCATCAACGGAGTTCTTTCCAACGGCCAAACCGTGGCTTTGGACCAGATTGCGCTCGCAACTTTTCCCAATTACGATGGCCTGACGCACATCGGGTCAAACGACTACCAAACGAGCCTGGCTTCCGGCGCTGCCAGTGTGGGGGTGCCAGGAAGCGGCGGCCGTGGAACACTGGATGGGGGCTCGCTGGAGCAATCCAATGTTGATATCGCCACGGCATTTACCATGTTGATCCAGGCCGAACGCGGGTACGAGGCCAATGCCAAGGCAATTACGACGGCCGACGATGTGATGCAGGCCTCGATTGCCCTGATCCAGGGTTAAACCTGGGTAAGTCGATAGCGGAAATGCAAGGGGCGGCGGTCCGCGACCGCCGCCCCAGAAGACAAAAACAAGTCACTCCCCCAAACCCCGCTCTCGGTGCATCGGCGCCGGGGGCGGGGCCGCACCTTTTGGCTCCACAGCAGTGGACGTGATCGCGAAGGATTTGACCCGTGGAAACTCAGGTTCGACGGGGGTCAAAATGCTGTGCGCACTTTCAGCTCCCACAGGTTATGATCGGTCTCGCCTGGCATTTTTTCTTGCTGTCAAATTGCTGCCGTGTCCTTGCAGACAAGCCGGCGGAACCGTCATGGCTTGAGCTCGAGGGATGAGGATCAAACATGCCGCAATACGTTATGGCGCTGGATCAGGGAACTACGAGTTCACGGGCCATTTTGTTTGACCACGGGGGCCGCCCGCGGGCTTTCGCCAGCGAGGAATTCAAACAGCACTATCCGCAGCCGGGTTGGGTGGAACACGATGCTAAAGAAATCTGGCAATCGCAGTTCGCCGTGGCAGAGACGGTACTAGCGGAAGCCCAGGCGGGCCCCCAGGAGCTGGCGGCGATCGGCATCACCAATCAACGAGAGACGGTGCTGCTATGGGATCGCGCCACGGGCAAGCCGCTCCACAACGCCATTGTGTGGCAATGCCGGCGGACGGCGGGGGTTTGCGATCGCATCCGCGCCGAAGGTTTCGATCGCACCCTCCGCGAAAAAACCGGCCTCGTAACCGACGCGTACTTCTCCGGAACCAAAATCGCGTGGCTGTTGGAAAATGTTCCGGGCGCTCGCGAAAGGGCGCAGCGTGGCGAACTTGCCTGCGGGACCATCGACACGTGGCTCATCTGGCAACTCACGCGCGGGCGCGTGCATGCCACGGACGTTTCCAATGCCTCGCGGACGCTGCTCTTTAACCTGCATACGCTCGATTGGGACCAGCAAATCCTGAACTACTTAGCCATTCCCGCGTCGCTCCTGCCCGAGGTGAAACCGTCGAGCGCCATCTTCGGTGAGACATCCTTGTTCGGCGCCCCCGTCCCCATCGCCGGCGTCGTGGGTGATCAACAGGCTTCCCTTTTTGGACAGCAATGTTTCCGCCATGGCATGGTGAAGAACACCTACGGGACCGGTTGCTTCCTGCTCATGAATACCGGCACGGAAATTCCGCATTCTCAGTCCGGTCTGCTGGCAACCGTAGCTTGGGGGCTCGAAGGCCGCACGGAGTACGCGCTGGAGGGCAGCGTCTTCATTGCCGGGGCGGCCATTCAGTGGCTGCGCGATGAAATGAAATTGATCTTGACCGCAGCGGAGAGTGAAGCCGTGGCGCGCTCGGTGCCCGACGCGCACGGGATTTACCTGGTGCCCGCTTTCGTGGGCCTGGGCGCACCGCACTGGGACGCCTACGCGCGCGGGACAGTTACCGGCATCACGCGGGGGACCAATCGAGCACACCTGGTGCGCGCCGCCTTGGAGTCGATTGCCTATCAGACGCGCGAAGTGGTGGACGCCATGGCGCGCGACTCCGGGTTACGCCCGGAGGTCCTGCGCGTGGATGGCGGCGCGGCGCGCAATGATTTTCTTTGCCAGTTCCAGGCAGACATTCTGGGAATTCCTGTTGAGCGTCCGGCGACAACGGAATCGACCGCGCTGGGGGCCGCCTACCTGGCAGGCCTCGCCACGGGTTTCTGGCAGGATGAGCGGGAGCTTGCCGCGCATCTTCACTTGGGCCACCGCTTCGAGCCCGGCATGGACGTCTCCCGCCGCGAAGAATTATACGCAGGCTGGGAGCGCGCCGTGGAACGCGCCAAGGATTGGGCGCATCCGCCGTTGCAGTAAGTTGATATTGTGGTAAGCTTCCGCTATGAACTCTCTTGATGTTCTGCAAGCCAAGCGCGCGGATATTCTGCGAGTCGCCGCTCTCCACAGCGGCCGTAATGTGCGCGTGTTCGGCTCGGCCGCCCGAGGAGATGAGAGGCCTTCCAGTGATTTGGATTCCCTTGTTGAGTTTGAAGAGGGTCGGAGCATTCTTGACTTGGCGGGTTTATGGCAGGATCTGGAAGAATTACTAGGCCGCAAGGTTGACGTCGCAGAACCCGAGGGTCTGCACTGGTACATCCGAGACCGAGTATTAAAAGAGGCCGTACCCCTGTGAAGGGCAATGAAGCATGACAGACCTTTTGGAGGAAATCTCCCAACAACCCGCGGCGCTTTCCGGATTGCGGAAATTCTACGCCAGCCCGGGGGCTATCCCGGCGAAGGGATTGCGGAGCTTGACGGCGAATTGGCCGCCTACGGTGGTCTTCACCGGAATGGGTTCATCGTTGTTCGCAGCGTACCCGGCACAGGCCTATTTGACGGAACAGGGTGTGCGCGCCCTGGTGTGGGAAACCGCTGAGTTGGTGCATCACCATCTGAAGGTTCTGCGACCCGACACGTTACTGGTGGTGGTCTCGCAGTCGGGGGAAACAGCAGAGGTAGTGCGTTTGCTGAGAGGTTTGCCCGCTGAAGCTCGCGTACTGGCGGTGACCAATGTGGAAGCCAGCCCTCTGGCAAAGTGCGCAAACCTGCTTCTACCCATGATGGCTGGGGCGCAGGCCGCCGTCAGCACCAAGACTTATACCTGTTCGGTGGCCGTTCTGATGTACCTGGCCTTGGCGATTGCGGGCCATGCGCCCGGGCCCCTTACCCAGGAAGTGATGCGCGCGGTGGAAGCGCAAGAGAATATTCTGGAGCGCCGCGAAGTACTGATGCCGCCCATCGTGGAGTTTTTCAATCGCCCACCGTATGTGGCGCTGATGTCGCGCGGGGCGGATCTTGCCACCGCTTACCAGGGAGCGTTGATGCTGAAGGAAGTGGCGCGGCTGGCGGCTGAACCCATCAGCGCGGCACAATTCCGCCACGGACCGATGGAAATCATCAACCCGGACCATCGCTACATCCTTTTTGCCCGTCAGGGAAAAACCGGGAAACTGCTTCTTAAACTTGCCCGCGATATCCGGGAGTCCAGCGGACGGGTGCTGCTCTTCACCGATATGCCATTTGACGATCCCATGAATGTTAGGCTGATTCGGGTGGAACCTCTACGTCTGGGGTTGGGGACGCTGGTGGACAGTGTGTACGTCCAACTGTTGGCATACGATGCAGCTTTGCGGGCGGGACTCGAACCCGGGAAGTTTGAAATTGCAGAGAACGTGACGCGCGAGGAGTAACTTCTTCCCCGCCAATAATTTACATGGAAAGGCGAGGCCCCAGCCGAAGGAAAATCATGGAGGATTTCCCCAACGCGAGGTAAATACACGTCCACCATGCCTCGGCGGGGGTAGGAAAGCCCGAGGTCAATGCCGAGAGGTTCACTGTGCCGAGAGATATCCCCACTCGGCACAGTGATCACGGCTAAGATTTGAAGACGAAGCCCTTAGTTCCGGGAGCGCAGTTCCTGGCAGGTGACGCAGTACCGTGCCCAGGGGATAGCCTTGAGGCGATTGGGGGAAATATCTTCGCCGCACGCTTCGCACACGCCGTAAGTCCCACCGGCACAACGTGCAAGCGCTCGCTCAATTTCTTTTAACGTTCGGCTGCGCAGATTGGCAGTTAACACCGTGACATCTTGCTCAACGGTCCTGACAGCAAACTCTACCGCGTCAGGAGACTGCACACTGGCAGATAGGGCCTCGGGTTCACTCCGCGTGGAAGCCAGAAGTTCATCGCGCTTCTTCAGCAAGAGACTTCGATATGTCTTTTTTGGAGACTTCACCGCTGTACGCATACTCATTCGTCCTTCCCAAACCGTTCTAGGAAAACCCTTCGTTTTAAGGTCTGCCCGTGGATTCGGATGTTTCAGATGATACCAAGGTTGCACTATTTTTTGAAGTTTTTTGCCAATTTTATATTCCTTTATGTTTCAATACGTTACGGACATCGACGGGCGTGCTATAATTGCTGCCGGAAAATTGCCTTCATCATTGATTGCCGGAGATCCTCCCTATGACCACCCGTGAGGAAGTGCTGGGCCAAGTCCGGGAAGCCCTAGGGCGACCCGAAACGGGCTCAGATGTAACCCCGTTGCCACCGCTCGACCTTGCAGGGATCATGCCTCGCCTTGCGCCGGAAGACTATCAGGCCAAATTCGAGGCCGAATGGGAAAAGGTTTCGGGAATTGCCTATCGTGCCTCGAGCATGGACGAACTGGAGGCTATCTTCCAGAAAATCATGGTGCTGGCGGAAACCCACGACGTTGCCCTTTCCCGGAACCCTTTATTGGCGGAATTGCGAATCATTGACCGGCTCACCGCCTTCAATAAGTTTGTAACGTCCTGGGCGGAAGGCGCGGGAGTGGCAAGAACAAGTTCCCTCCCTGACTTTACCAAGGCGAGCTTTGCAGCCGGAGTCGGCATCACGGGTGTTGATTTCGTCCTGGCGGAAAGCGGCACCTTGGTGTTGAGTAGCGCCACGGAAGGAGTGCAAGTGGCCTCGCTTGCGCCGCCTATCCACATTGCCCTCTACCGGCGGAGCCAACTTGTGGGCTCGCTCGACGATGTCATTGCCAAGCTTCCCATTTCGAGTTCCTCGGATCGTCCCACTGCCGGCCGGTCCGTGGTGTTCATCACCGGCACCAGCCGGACAGCCGATATCGAGCAAATCCTGATTCGCGGCGTTCACGGCCCCCGCGAAGTCCATGCCATCCTGGTGGAAGATAGTTGCCGGTAAATCTGCCCCAGGCGCTTCTTCTTACAGGCGCAAACGACCTAAGCTCATTTGACCCTACTGGGGCTGGGGAGAGTCAAAATCCGTGGGCTATCTCTTGAATGGGCGCGTGATAAGGATATTCCCGCCTTCTTGGATAGTATAAGTGTTATTGGCCTTGAGGTTCGTGAGGGTGTCGCGCTGGCCGCTGGGCCAGACAATTTCGACGGATTGCACCGCCGTCTCTTGTCCCAAGCCAAAGGTCAAAGTAAGTTCACTCTGCGAGAGGTAGCTGGAGCCGGAGTGGACGGTCTGCCAGTTTTCGCCCGCGCCTGTGCGGATGCGCACTTCCGCGCCAATGCCGTCGCGATTCGAGCGCGTGCCGACGGTCTTGACGCGGATGGCGTTATTGCGGCTGCCGCCGACGTTGTGGAAGAGGTAAGCCGGGCCGCCGTTCGAGGTCAGCAGAATGTCGGGCGCCCCGTCGTTGTCAATGTCCGCGTGGGCCGCGCCGCGCGCGACGAATTTCCGCGTGAACCCCAGCACCTTGCCGGTTTCCTGAAATCGCTCATTGCCTTCGTTGTGAAAAACCATGGGGAACTGCGCATACGCCACCTGCGGCTGGATGCGATTGATGTCAGGCTCGATGTGGCCGTCGGCGACGAAAATATCCTCGCGCCCATCGAGGTCGTAATCAAAAAAGAAGATGCCGAACGAGAGCGAAAGAAGGCTGGCGCGTCCCACGCTGGAAGAAGGCGCGATATCGATGAAGAAGCGGTTCCCCTCGTTGTGATAGAGGCCCAGCATCTGGTTGGAGAAATTTCCAATCGCCAGGCTGGGATAGCCGGAGTGGTCAAAATCCACGGCGTCGATGCCCATCGCCCCACGCGCAATGCCATCTTCGCTGAAGGCAATGCCCGCCTGCACAGCCTGTTCGGTAAAGGTACCGTTACGGTTGTTGTGGTAAAGCTTGTTGCGCTCCGTGTCATTGGTGATGGCAAGGTCGGGCCAGCCGTCGCGGTCATAATCGATCGCCGCCACGCCCAGCGATTTGCTGGTGGGGTCGTAGATGCCGGCCTTTTGCGTGACGTCCTCAAAGCGCCCGTTGCCCAGGTTGTGGAACAGCCGGCAGGTGTCACCCTTATAAGCCTCCGGCGTGCAGTAGGATTTATGGCGTCCGTCCAGCGCGCAGTACTGGTCGTCCTTCTCTGACCACTTCACATAGTTGGTCACGAAAAGGTCGAGCTTGCCGTCGCGATCGTAATCCACCCACGCAGCGCTGGCTCCATAGCCCGCGTTGTTGACACCCGCCTCTTTCGTTACATCTTTGAATCGGCCATGCTCATTGTGGAACAGGCGCGCCTCACCAAGGCCGGTCACATAAACGTCGTCCCAGCCATCGTTGTCGTAATCACCTACAGCCACGCCCATACCGTACATCTCCACATCCAGCCCCCCCTTGGCGGTAACGTCGGTAAAGGTGCCGTTGCCGTTGT
>PLWR01000052.1 GCA_003165615.1 Acidobacteriota bacterium
ATCGGACAAAACCCTCACGATTCGCTTGGAAGTCCCGGGTTTCACCGCCAAGGACCTGGAGATTTCAGTGGAACCCCGGCGCGTAGCGATCAGCGGAAAGCGCGAATCCAAAGAGGAGCCCACGGAAGGCACTGCGGTTTACTGGGAGCAATGCTCAGATCAGATTTTCCGGGTGCTGGATCTGCCGGCTGACGTGGATCCGTCGAAGACGAAAGCCACGCTTAGAGACGGAATACTCGATTTAGAGATTCCGAAAGCTGCTTCCAAAAAGACGACTATCGAGGTGAAATCGGCCTGACACGTGCACCCGTTTGCTGAAACGAGTTTTTCAGCGAACGGCGAACGGCGACGAAAACACGTGACAAGTTTGTTCGTCTGGCCCACTAGGAGCCATGCCAGGAAGGAGAATTTTCATGAGTCCCAAGGGTAAACGATTCTTGTGCGACAATTTATCGGGGTTAAGCCTGACACTCATTGGCCTGCTTTGCACGGCTGCCGTGACGGTCGCCTACTTGAACCGTAGCACCAACTCTCCCTTCGTGTTGGCGCAGGACAAAGCACTGAGCGGTGAGGGCATTAACGCCCTGCAAACGCTCAACAAAGCCTATGAACAAATCGCCCGGGCGGTGACGCCGGCGATCGTGTCGATTCAATCTACACAAGTGGTCAAGGCTCGGAAGTCCCCGTTGTTCCCACAATCTTTTGATAGCCCGGACCAGGGTCCACGCGAGGAACGAGCGCACGCCCTGGGCAGCGGGGTTCTGGTCAGCGCCGATGGGTATATCCTGACGAACAACCACGTCATTCAGGATGCCACTTCAATCAAAGTGATGCTCTCGGACAAGCGGACCTTCATCGGCAAGGTCGTGGGCGCTGACCCGCAGACGGATGTGGCGGTGATCAAGATCGAGAGTAAGGATCTGCCCACAGCCTCCCTGGGCGATTCCTCCAACTTATACGTGGGTGACATCGTGATGGCCTTCGGGAATCCTTATGGGCTCAATTTCACGGTGACCCGCGGCGCGGTCAGCGCTCTGAACAGGTCGGAAGGCGCCATTGAAGACATTCAAAACTTCATCCAGACTGACGCGCCGATCAATCCGGGAAACTCCGGCGGCGCACTGGTGGACGTTCAGGGCGAAGTCGTAGGCATCAACACTGCCATTTTGAGCGGCGAATCCGGCCCCGGAGAAGGGGGCGGATCTGTTGGCATCGGGTTCGCCATTCCTATCAACATGGCCAAGCATGTGATGGACGACCTGGTTAAAACCGGTGGAGTATCGCGGGGTTACCTGGGCGCGCACGTACAGACCTTGGACGAAGGCCTGGCGCATGCTTTTAGTGTGCCCGACACTTCCGGGGCCTTGGTTGAGGAAGTTACGCCTGGGGGACCCGCTGAAAAGGCATTACTGATGAACGGTGACGTGATTCGCAAATACAACGGCCAGCCGGTCGCCGATTCCGGACAGTTGATTGCTTTGGTGACCGATTCGAAACCTGGGACCGTCGCGATCCTCGACATACTCCGGGATGGCAAGCCTCTCACCGTGGAGGTAAAGCTGGGGGAGCGTCCATCAGGCCTTGGCGTACACGCCAGCCTCGGCAAACCTCCTGTNNACTCAAGGGGTGGTCATCAGCAACCTCGATCCGAAAAGCCCGGCGGCCCAGTCGGGTATTCGCCAGGGAGACGTAATCGAGAGCATCAACCGCCAGCCGGTGCACTCAGTGGCGGATTTCGACCGCCTGGCTGCTGGGGCCAAAGGAGAAACTTTGCTGCGCATCAATCGCCAGGGGAATGGAGTTTTTGTTGTTGTTTCGCCGACTCCCGAAGACAGCGGCCATCAACAATAGTTAATGATCCTCCGGTAGCTTTCTTGGCTGTGGGGCGCTGTATCCCATAGGAGTGCGCCCAGCACAGTTGACGGCGTAACNNATTCCATATTGCGAATGCACTACTTGCAGCCGTCAGGCCGTTCGTCGAGATTTGGAAGGCTAGGCCTCATCTCGTGTGTGGTGATGTTAGTATTCTGCGCTCCACTCAATTCAGCAAACCCCGAAGCTGAGCACGCTTCGAATGTCACGCGAGCCACCCTGGCGAATGGGCTCCGTGTCATTGTCGTTCGTGACCCCCTGGCCCCGGTAGTGACCACGGTTATGAACTATCAAGTTGGGTCGAATGAGGCGCCACCGGGGTTTCCGGGAATGGCCCACGCTCAGGAACACATGATGTTTCGCGGAAGCCCGGGCCTTTCGGCAGATCAACTGGCGGACATTTCGGCAGCCATGGGCGGCAAATTTAACGCGGACACGCAGCAAACCTTGACGCAGTATTTCTTCACAGTCCCGGCGGAAGATCTGGATGTAGCGTTGCATCTTGAGGCGCTCCGAATGCGCGGCCCGCGGAGGTCCCCGCTACGATTGCTCTGGTATCGCTAAAGGGGATCCGTCCGGGCGGTGTTGTATTGAGTCAAGACACCGCCGAAGACTTCTTTTGTGATCGAGGAATCCTCCGAGAACTTGAGAGTAACTTTGTAGTTGAACTTCCAAGTGTCG
>PLWR01000322.1 GCA_003165615.1 Acidobacteriota bacterium
CCCGCGAAAGGAATCAGCGCGCGCGAACCCAAACCCGGGCGCGAGGAGATGTGAAAGCGATGAATGGCATACAGGAAAAACAGGGCTCGCACGCGCTCGTAGAGATTGTCGCTAGTGCGCCGGAAGCGGTCGAGCGCCTCGCATTCCCGCAGCAGGTCTTCCTGCGTCGCCGCCACGCACAGAGCGTCCAGCGGCTGGTTGCGGGTTTCCGCATCGTGCGCAGTGATGATATCCGTCAACAGACTCACGTCTAGCCCCCCGAGGCAGTTGTGGCGCCGTCCTTTTGGGCGGCATCGGATGTTCTGAGAAAATAAACCATCTCACGCCAGGACGCCAAGTCGCAAAGGACGCGAAGAATAAATGCCCTGTCTTCTCTGCGCCTTGGCCACTTTGCGTCTTGGCGTGAAATGCTCTTTGCGCATCCGCCAGCCAATCTTACCGTAGTATGACCAGAACGGCAGCAAGATCATCATGGTCGAACGGCCGCGCTGATTCCACCCGCGCCGCGGCCGTCAAAGCTCATCGGGTGAAGAGGCTGCGGGCCATGGCTTCCCGCTCCTTCAGCCCATCTCCTTCGAACTGGCTTACCACCTGCTCCAGCAGACTGGGAATATCAAGGTTCTGTGGGCACTTCTGGACACAATCCCTGCAGTGCGAACACAGCGAGGCATAACCAGGCCGGCCGGTCAATATCCCTCCCATACGCACGACGTACATGAATGCGGACTGCTGCTTCTGACCGAACGTGTGAAAGGCGTTGAACACCGCAAAGCATTCGGGGATATTGACGCCCGAGGGGCAGGGCTGGCAGTACCCGCAGCCCGTACAGCCGACCTTCATGATTTCGCGGTATTTCCTGCCCACTCTCGTGATCAGGCCGACTTCCGTATCGGTGAGTGAACCCGGGCGGGCGTCCGCCGCAATTTTCAGGTTCTCTTCCACCTGCGCCTCATCGTTCATCCCCGATAAGACCACGCTTACCTCCGGGTGGTTCCAAACCCACCGCAGAGCCCACTCGGCAGGAGTCCGGCGGCTTCCGGCTTCCTGCCAGAGGGCCTCAATAGCAGGAGGCGGTGGAGAAGCGGCCAGCGCACCACCGCGCAGGGGTTCCATAACGATCACGCCGAGGCCCTTCGAAGCGGCGTACAGCAGCCCCTCGGTGCCCGCCTGGTTTTCCTCGTCGAGGTAGTTATATTGAATCTGGCAGAACTTCCACGGATAGGCGTCAACGATGCGTTTAAAATCCCCACGGAGCCCGTGAAAGGAGAATCCGGCGTTCACAATTCGTCCGTCCGCCTGCGCCCGGTCGAGAAACTCCGCGACGCCGAGTGCCGCCACTTGGTCCCAGGTAGTTCCATTCAGCGAGTGGACCAGGTAGTAGTCAATCCGCGACGGTGCCAATTTCTTGAGCTGCGCGTCAAGAAAACGGTCCATATCAGAACGGCTGTGGACGAGCCAGGCCGGCAGCTTGGTGGCGAGTTTTACCCGCTCGCGATAACCGCCGGCGAGGACGCGGCCTACAAACGGCTCGCTTTCACCGCCATGATAGGGCCAAGCCGTATCGATGTAGTTCACCCCGTGATCGATGGCGTAGCGGACCTGGCCTGCCGCGCGCTCTTCGTCGATCCGGCCATTTTTCTGCGCCAGGCGCATACAGCCGAATCCCAGGATCGACAGTTCATCACCCGTCTTCGTGACCTTCCTGTAGAGCATCAAATTCACCTCGAGACTGAAGGATTATTGTAGCAGGTTGGCTCTAACCAGGACGCTCGTATCGCGAACAATCCTCATTTGGGGTTGGCGCGGACATGGCTCAGGGCGTCGTCCATGGCCGTTTGTTGCTCATTATCGGGAACGTGCCGTTCGGATTCGGCCGTTCGAATCATATTCGAATCATATTAATTGATTAAGCTCTCGAGCAAGGTTAGAATCCATCGTTTCGTTGGCTGCCTATCGCGCTTCCTTTGTCCGCTTTCATTCAGGTATCGTACAAGGCGTGATAGTTCGCTGCTGCGCTCGGGAAACGCGGAGTGCCAGTTTGTGTACGGGTAGGTCCAGCGAAGAATAGCAATCATGAGACCTCGATGAGTGAACCGGATCGACTGTTATTGAGCGGGGACGAAGCGGTGGCTCTGGCTGCCCGCGACGGGGAGATCGCTCTGGGCACGGGATATCCAGGAACGCCCTCCACGGAAATTCTGGAGAGTTTTTCCCGCCTGGGAGGCCGCGCCCAGTGGGCTCCCAATGAGAAGGTCGCCCTGGAGGTGGGGCTGGGGGTCGCTTATACCAACGCCCGAGCCCTGGTCACGATGAAGCACGTGGGCCTGAACGTGGCCGCCGATCCGCTTTTCACCGCTGCCTACACCGGTGTCACCGGCGCTCTGGTGGTGGTCTCGGCTGACGATCCGGGCATGGCCTCAAGCCAGAATGAACAGGACAATCGCCGCTACGCCGTGGCGGCGGGAGTGCCGATGCTGGAGCCCGCGGACTCCCAGGAAGCCTATGACTTCACCCTGCTGGCCATTCGCATCTCGGAGCGATGGGGAATTCCCGTGCTCCTTCGCCTCACCACCCGCGTCTGCCACTCCAAGACCGTTGTGCGTCCTTCAGGAGCCCGGGCGTCATCGAATCAAGCCCCGGTAACGTTCGTCCGCGACATCAAAGGTCGCGTGATGATCCCCGCTTACGCCCGCCCTGCCCATCGCCGGCTCCGGGAAAAGCTCGCGCGTATGGAGGAATGGAACGACGCCGAAGGGCCGAACCGGGAAACGGACGGCAACCGCTCAGTGGGGATCATCACTTCCGGAATCACCTTCATGCACGCCCGCGAAGCGGCGCCGGAAGCGGCGGTGCTGAAGTTAGGCATGACCCACCCCCTCCCTCTGGAAACCATCCGCCGTTTTGCCCGGAGCGTGTCCTGTTGCATCGTCCGTGAAGAGGGAGATCCTTACCTGCTGGAAGCTATTCGCGCCGCTGGCCTGAAGGTGGAAGGGAAGCCGGAAGCGTTCCGCTTTGGCGAATTGGATGTGGATCGCGTCAAGCGTATTCTCACTGCTGACGCATCGCCGCAACCGGTTCCACCGCCGGGGAAGCCTCCCGAATTGTGCCAGGGTTGCCCGCACCGCTCGGTCTTCACAGCTCTGCGCAACCTGGATTGCATTGTGGCCAGCGACATTGGTTGTTACACGCTGGCGGTGCTGCCGCCCTTCGAGGCCTGCGACACTTGCGTCTGCATGGGAGCCAGCATCGGCGTGGGGCTGGGCCTAAGGCACGCGCTGCCGCCCGAGCAAGCTCGCCGTGTCGTCAGCACTCTGGGTGACAGCACCTTTATTCATAGCGGCATCACGGGCCTGGTGGAGATGGTTTACAACCCACCGAAAACCGGCCACGTGGTGATTATTCTCGACAACGGAACCACGGCCATGACCGGCTTGCAGGAGCACCCCGGAACAGGGCGCACCCTGGAACACCAGCCCACGGGCAAAGTCGTCATCGAAGACCTGGTGCGATCACTTGGCATTACCAACGTTCATATTACCGATCCGACAATTAATCCCGCTGCCTTCCAGGAGTTGGTAGCTGCCAGCCTTGCCCGTGGAGATCTCACGGTGATTGTGGCCCGCCGCAACTGCCTGCTGGCGGCGGGCAGTATCAAGGCGTATGAACGCGCCGCGGCGCGCGAGGGAATACCGGAGAACTGCGTTGAGCAACACGACTAAGGTAACCAATATCGTGATTGCCGGCCTGGGCGGACAGGGAGTGCTCAAGGCTTCCGATATCGTCGCCGATGTGGCGTTCCGCGCCGGCCTCGACGTGAAGAAGAGCGAAATCCACGGCATGAGCCAGCGCGGTGGCTCGGTGACGAGCGATGTCCGCTTTGGGGAAAGAGTGTACAGTCCCATGGTGCCCGCAGGAGAGGCCGACTACCTCGTGGTCCTGTCACCTGATCAAGTCGAACCCAACCGCTGGCAATTGCGCGAGGGTGGCACTTTGATTACACCCGCCGCGATTGCGCAGGGCGCCTTGCGCGACAAGCGGAGCCTTAACGTGGCGCTGCTCGGCTGCTTAAGCGTCAGCCTCCCATTTCCCGAATCCGCCTGGCTGGACGCTATCCGCCAGAACCTGGCGCCGAAGCTGCATGCCTTGAACTTGCAGGCGCTCGCCATCGGCCGCGCCGCAGCGCAGGGCGGGGCGGGGGAGGCGAAGGCAAGCAAGTAATCGGGGATTCAAGTTCGAAGTAGGCACAGTACCCTGCGGCCGAAGGCCGCTTTGGAGTGCGGTAGCAGCAGCTACTGCTTTTGGGAGGTTCCACACTTCTGATGAGGCTATTTGTACCTTGTATTAATCTCCGGCGTTGACCGGCTCCGCCGCCCGCTCTGCGGAAAGGCTCCGAACATGTGAAAAAATTGAATTTGGACCTGTTTTCAACTGTGTAAAGCATTGAAAATGCGTGGTGCTGAAATCGTTATAACCAATTTTTTCACACGTTCTCCGCCTTTCCGATCGCGCTCCATAGAAATTGTTTCCGGGGAGGCTGCGCCTCCAACATTCTCATGGCCACGATTTCCAGGGACAATCCGTGTCTCTCCATCACCAGTGTGGCGCACGACCGTCTCCCGGTGTTCCGCACCGACGCCAACAAGAAAATCGTTTGCGCGGCTTTGGACGAGGCCCGCCACTCGGGAGGGTTCGCGATTTTCGCCTATGTCATCATGCCCGACCACCTACACATCATCACGGACGGGACGCTTAAGCCTAGCGACACCTTGCGATTCTTAAACGGTATTTCCAGCCATCGAGTGATCGGCTATCTCAAGGAGAACAATCACACAGCCTCGCTCGCCAAGCTGCAGGACGCCCCGAAAGCCCGCGGCCACGCGCACTCGTTGTGGGATGGGCACTCGCACGCTTTGCCGCTATTTAGCGAGAGCTTCTTCATGCAGCGGGTACATTACATTCATCAGAACCCGGTGCGAGCGGGATTGGTGGAGCGTGCCGAGGATTATCGCTGGTCGAGCATCCGGTGTTGGAACCGGTGGCCGCAGGAGGACGAGCCGCTCAAGATGGATTTGGATAGAATCACTTGGCGGAAGCCTCGATGATTTGGCGGAGGCGCAGCCTCGGCTGAAAAAAAGAGGGTTGAGATGACCCGCCCGGAAAGGCGGAGCCTTTCCGCAGAGCAGGCGGCGGAGCCGGAGGATATGGGAGCGGGTAGCGAGCCTAACCCTGCGTTTTTGTGCAAATCCAGCCAGCCGGGCCAAGTACCATTGACTACCGAGAATCCTTAAGATAGGATTCGGCATCAATACTACGGGAAGAGGTGTGCCAGTTGAGCGTCGCGGTAGCGGTCTTAAACAATTTCGGAAATGACCAGTGGAATGCAGATGTGTATGACACCATGGCATTAGCATCACGTCTTTCCACCCTTGTGAAGGATCGTTCCAAAACCATAGGCATCTCGTATCGTCTTTACGGTCTTAATTCCAAGCTTAATGCATTATTCAAACAAATATATGCAAGACTCGAAGGCCCGGCAGGGGAAGAAAGGGTATTCACGCCGGAGGAAACCCAAGATGCAATACGCTCTCTGCGAAAATTATGCGGGTTACTGGACACTCTTTTTGAAGCTGGAAGGCGCAGCAGGCTGACGAATAATTCCTTGACCGCCAGTTGGCTCAATAGCATTCATGTTTACAGTGATGAACTTCAGGAGCTGGCACAGATTATTGAATTGACGTTGGATGAGTATCACCTGAAATTCGTATATGAAAGGGCTTCGAAGGAAAGAGAATCTGGAGACGTGTTCGATATTAGCCAAATTGAGATTAAGTAGGCGTTTCCAGTGCCCCTCCCAATCAAATTCACCGGCACACCTTACAGATACCTCCAATCCCTCGACAAGCCAACAAGAAAGAGAATCGTCGAAAAGCTCAAGGCCATCGCAGAAGCGCCATTGGATCCACGTTTGTCCTACCCCCTTTCCGGCAGCACCAAGAGAAGCAGCCGAGTTGGAAAATACAGGATTTTATTGGAAATAGATCCAACATATTATGGGTTTCAGACATAGGGCCGCGAGGACAGATTTATCGACAAGTTTGACATCCGCGCAAGGAGAAAGGGCCGCAGAGGAATTCGTCTCGGAGCCGAATACCTTTGACCTACCAGCTTGTCAAGACGCACGAATCGGCCAGGTTATAGGATCGGAAGCGGGCTAAGGCGGCGGACGCTCTGCTCCAGCCAGCTTTGGAGCCTTAATGCTAAATATAAATGAGAAAAGAAGGTGGATTGGGACTCTCTCAGTAGCATTGGTAATGACTGCCATTGCCTTAAACGCGCTTAGTGCATCGCAGACGATACCTGCGGCTTCAAACAAATGTGTGCCGTTACCGGTGTTCACCCCGGAGCCGAAGTTTCATCCCCTAAAGGCCGGCACGCCAGTTGGGGCTCCGGCTCTGGAACTGCGAGTTGCCGACGATGGAACAGTGGGAAAAGCTCGCCTAATCCGTACTTCAAACGTCAAGGATTGGGACAAGGAAATTCTTAAGACGGTGATGACATGGCGGTTTTCGAAGGCGCCCGGTTGCGGTTGCAGGAAGACGGTAGTTGCCATCACTATGCACGTGGACTAATTCTTATCAGTCCTGCGCGTGCTTGCGCGGGGGGACAGAGCGGGTGGCGCTTCGCGCAGGCTCAAACCATGACTCGTTTTAAATGGACAGGAAAGGCCACTCACGTAAAATTGCAATGCACATGAACTCGAGCGTAACCAACCCATGAGCGCTATTTCGGACGACGACTCCCTCGATATTCATCCTGCCAGCGCGCCGGATTACATGCAGGTTCCGCACATGCGGGAACTCCAGTTGGGCCGGTTGCGGAGCACCGTTC
>PLWR01000730.1 GCA_003165615.1 Acidobacteriota bacterium
GTCTGGGTGTCTTCGAATCGTCTTCTTTTCACCGAGTTTATACATGGCCAATCGGGGTTGGCTGAGGTTGACATAAGCCCGGGCAGGATCAATCAACTTTGGACGGGCGCCGCATTTTCCTCCCCAGGCGGTGGTTTTGGAAACTTCTCCGTCGCGAAGGACGGGATAACATCAGCCCTTGATCTGCAATCCTTCCAGCGCCCGCCCGAAATCTGGGCAGGCCCCATTGGCGCATGGAAGCAGGTTACGCATTACAATGACGAAATCCGTCCAACGTGGGGAAAGGTTGAGAATGTCGAGTGGAAAAGTGACGAATGGAACATACAAGGCTGGTTATATTATCCGCGCGACTATGACTCTCATGCACGCTATCCGATGGTTGTCAACGTCCATGGCGGTCCCGCCTATCTGAACCCAGCGATCTGGGGAAGCGAACCCAGCGAGCTCGCTGCCGCAGGTTACTTTGTGCTTTGCCCCAACCCTCGCGGAAGTGTCGGCGAGGGAGAAGCATTTGTGCGGGCCAACATGAGAGACATTGGTCATGGAGATCTGCGGGACATTCTAGCAGGCGTGGACAAAGTGCTCGAAACCTTACCCATTGACAAGACTCGCATTGGCATTTCCGGTTGGAGCTATGGTGGGTATATGACCATGTGGGCGGTGACGCAAACTGAGCGGTTCCGTGCGGCGGTGGCAGGCGCCGGCATTTCTGACTGGCTCAGTTACGTTGGTCAGTGCGACTACCCCCGATGGGTCGAAGGTCATTTCGCGGCTTGCGTTTACGAGGATCCGCTGATCTATGCCCGAAGCTNNACTCCATCGACCAATGGATGATCCCCTATTTCGGGGCGACCGCGTACGATGATCCGCTGATCTATGCCCGAAGCTCGCCCATGAATTACATTAAAAATGTTAAAACCCCCACCCTCATTCTGGCGGGAGCTGGCGACGGTGTGTGTCCCGCTCCCCAATCATTTGAGTTCTGGCGCGCGCTGCGGAGCTTGGGAGTAAAGACCGAACTCGCGGTTTACCCCGACGAAGGTCACATGATCACCAAACCGGAACACATTCGCGACATCACCCAACGCAGAATTGAATGGTTCAATCAGTTTCTGAAGTAGGCGCAGTCTCAGCTCCCAAGTGGCGCCCTGACACAGTCCAGCACACCGGCCTGGCCTCGCAAGCCCTGCAAGCGCGAGTGTCGGGTGATGCGTAAGAAGGGGATCAACAGCATGACAAGAGGGGATCGGCTTCAGGCCATCGGGCGCCGGGAGGAAGTTTCAGTCCTGATCGTGGGTGGCGGGGTTAACGGTGTTGGCCTGCTCCGCGAACTGGCTTTGCAGGGAGTGGACACGATCCTGGTGGAAAAATCCGATTTCTGTTCCGGCGCCAGTTCCGCCTCGACGCGCATCATGCACGGTGGGCTGCGATATCTCGAGAATGGCGAATTTCGCCTGGTCAGGGAAGCCTTGCGGGAGCGAAATCGCCTGGTCAAGAACGCTCCACACTATGTTCGGCCTCTCCCCACAACCATTCCAATTTTCAGCTGGACCGATGGTCTGTTTTCGGCCTTGGGGAAGTTCATGGGCCTCAGGCTAAAGTCGAGCGTCACCGGCGCTTTGCCGTTCAAAATCGGATTGTCTTTGTACGACCTCCTCGCAGGAAATCATGCGGTTTTACCCGCTCATCACTTCCAGTCACGTCGAGCTGCACTGGCCGCCCGCCCTCAACTCCCACCGGATGTCATTTGCACAGCCACCTATTACGATGCGTGGCTCAGCTATCCCGAACGGCTCTGTGTGGAACTCATTCAGGATGCCGAGAACCAATGCTCAGACGCGCTCGCTTTGAATTATGTACGCCTTGAAGGCACGAGGGGAGACAAGGTTGTCCTTAGAGATGAGATTGCCGGGCAGAGGTTTGAAATCAAGCCCCGCGTCGTGGTGAATGCAAGTGGAGCCTGGATCGATTTCACCAATGGCGTCCTTAAGCGGCAGACTCAATTCATCGGTGGCACTAAAGGCTCGCACATCGTGCTCGAGCATCCCGAACTGCTCGCTGCGACCCAAGGGGAGATGCTCTATTTTGCCAATACGGACGGGCGTATCTGCATCTTTTATCCCTTCTATGGGAAAGTGATTGCGGGTTCCACCGACATACCTGTTGCCAATCCCGAGTCCGCGATTTGTGATGAAGGTGAGGTGGGCTACATCCTGAATTCCATGCGCCAGGTTTTCCCTGCCATCCACGTGGACAGGTCCCACATTATTTACCGATTCTGCGGAGTCCGCCCGCTGCCTCGCAGTGATTCCTCCACTCCGGGAGAGGTCAGTCGCGATCATAGCTGCGCCGTTATCCCGCCGGGAAGTGGGATTAACTTTCCGGTCTATTCTCTGATCGGGGGAAAGTGGACCACCTTCCGTGCCTTTGGCGAGCAGGTGGCGGATAGAATCCTCAAACACTTGGCAAGACCGCGGCTGGCCAGTTCCGCGGATCTGCCCATTGGCGGCGGCAAGCGCTTTCCAACCACGGCCTTTGCAAAGGGTGAATGGCTGGTGTCACTTCATACCAAGACCCACTTGCCCATGCAGCGCCTGGAGGTATTGCTGGATCGTTATGGAACCCGCGCCGAGGGCGTTGCGCTATTCATGTGCGATGGGCCTGACCGGCCTCTACGCTGGTTGCCCGAGTGCAGCCAGCGCGAAATTCAATACGTGGCCTCTCAGGAGATCATCGTGCACCTAGATGACCTGGTCTTAAGAAGAAGCATCATGGCTCTATTGGGCCAGTTGACGCAGGGCCTCCTGGAAGAGTTGGCTTTCGTGGTGGCACCGGTGCTGGCCTGGCCGGAGAAGCGAGTCCAGCAGGAAATTGAGCGCACGGTAAAGATATTGAGAGAAGTCCACGGCGTGATACTTCCAGAGTGCGGCAAGAAGCCCTGAAGCTGTCATCCGGACCTTCACGGTGGCGTAGCCTGAATAACTCGGATCAGAATAAATGACCCCGACTAACGCACATTCTTCGACGCCGGTTCCGCACCTGCAACGGGTTCTGACCCTGTGGGATCTGATTTTCTATGGCATCGTGATGATTATGCCCATTGCTCCTGTACCCCTTTTTGGGCTAATCCAGAAGCTCTCCCGCGGTCACGCCGTTACTACGATTCTGATTGCCATGGTGGCCATGATGTTGACGGCCGTCAGCTACGGGCGTATGGCGGCAGTTTATCCTTCGGCCGGTTCCGCCTACACCTATGTGGGGCGAGAATTGAACCCTCACCTGGGATTCCTGACCGGCTGGACGATGTTATTTGATTACTTACTCATCCCCATCCTTGATACGATCTACGGGGCGCTGACGGTGCAGCGGCTGGTTGGCCCGTTACTTCCCCATGTGTCCCCCCGAGTCCTCTATGTACTCCTGGCGGCACTGTTTGCGGGAACGATGACGGTCCTTAACCTTCGAGGCATCCGGGCGACGGCGCGGGCGAACGTGATCATGCTCATCGTTATGTGTGGTGTCATCGGAGTTTTCATTCTCCGGGCTGTTCAATACCTGTTCATGCATGAGGGTTGGAGTGGAATTCTGTCCACTCAGCCGTTCTACAACCCTATGACCTTCGATGTCCGCGTCATCGCCACCGGGACGTCCTTCGCCGCGCTCACCTATGTCGGTTTCGATGGCGTAACCACGCTCGCCGAGGATGCCATAAACCCCAAGCGAAACATCCTCGTGGCCACCGTGCTGGTTTGCCTGTTCACCGGCCTCTTTGGCGGCCTGCAGGTTTACCTCGCACAACGCGTATGGCCTGATTGGCATACCTTCTCCAATCTCGAAACTGCCTTCATGGACGTTTGCCAGCGGGTGGGCGGATTAATCCTTTTCCAGGCGTTGGCTTTCATCCTCATCGTCGCCAACCTGGGTGGCGGGTTAACCGGGCAGGTGGGTGCAGCGCGGCTGCTTTACAGCATGGGACGTGACAATGTGCTGCCCCGAAGATTCTTCGCACACCTTGACTCTAAACGGAGCACCCCGACTTTCAACATCCTGCTCATTGGCTTCCTGGCGTTCGCAGGGGCCTTGGCGATAAACTACGAACTCACTGGCGAGTGCATGAATTTTGGCGCGTTCCTCGGCTTTATGGGCGTAAACCTCGCCACCATGCATCAGTTCTATTTTGCGAACCCCGCTCATCGAAGGCGGCGACTCCTGGGGGACGCACTAGTCCCCGGCCTGGGTTTCATATTCTGCCTCGGGATATGGCTTGGTCTGAGCACACCCGCCAAGATTTTCGGGGGAGCATGGCTTTTGGCAGGTCTTATCTACAGCGCCATCAAGACGCGCGGTTTCCGCCTTCAACCGGCTATGATCGATTTGAGCGAGACATGAAAGCTCTGACTCATGTTCGACGACTGTATATATGCCGATAGAGTCGGACATGGTTGCCGTAGAGCTTTTCGTAAACATCGTGATTCTCTGTATGAGGTGTGAAAATCCGTGCTCGTTTGTAAAATGCCTCGCTACCCTCTTGGAGGGATGACAAAGCTCCGAAGCCGACGGCGGCTATCATCGCTGCGCCCAGGACCGCCGCCTCGACCATTACCGGCCTTTCGATGGACAAGCCTGTGATGTCGGCGGTCATTTGCAACCAGAAATCGCTTTTGGCGGCGCCCCCAATTGCGCGGACGCGGTTGATGTCAAACCCCGACTGTCGGAAAAGCTCAAGGCATTCATTCAGCGTATAACCCAGCGCCTCCAGAGTCGCACGGTACATATCGGCACAGGTGTGATGAAGTGACAGGTTCAGGAAAGCGCCTCGCGCATCCGGATCGGGCATGGGGGAATTCATGCCATCAAAGTGCGGAAGCATCATCAACCCGCGGCTCCCGGTAGGAACGCGTGAAGCCATCTCATCCAGGTCGCGAAGGCTCTTGTCGGGGCTCAACTCCTGGTTGAACCATTCGAGAACCACACCTGCCGTCTTGGCAAAGGCTTCCGCATATTGATACTGAGGGATCGGAAATCTGCCTCCCAGAAGGCCAGGAGGGATTGGCTGGGGAAGCTTCTCCGTCAGCGTGATCAGGTCAAGGCAGGTCCCTGTCGTCACTGATACGATGCCCGTGCGGCAGTTCCCCGCTCCCAGAGCTCCTGCGAGTTGGTCATTGGTTCCCGTCACCACCAGTGTTTCGGCATCCAACCCCCATTGTGCCGCGGTTTTTTCCAAAACCCGGGCTAGGGGCTGGCCAGGCTTTTGTATTTCTGCCAGTGCCCCCTTGCAAATCCCGGTTGCCGCCAATGCCACCACGCAATAATCCGCTGCATCTTGAGCATACAAGCCGGTACTTGCGGCTGTCGAAGGGTCGGTGACGGCCCTACCCGTCAACCGATAAACGAGATAATCCGGTAACAACAAATACCGTTTCGCCTGTGCCATCAGTTCCGGAAAGTGCTCCCGCAACCACATGATCTTCGGCGCCGAGTACGTCGGAGCAACTACTGGCATGGCCTCTTGGAGGGGGGTGGTCTGTAACGACTTACGCAGGCGGTCCGCCTGCTCGGAAGCGCGTGCGTCATACCAAACGATAGCCGGATGGAGGGGTTCATCACGGTCATTAAGGGAAACGAAGGTTTCTCCTTGCGAGGCAACGCTGAGCGCCGCAACCCGTGCTCCGCTCTCGCGGATTGCCGAAAGGGCCGCCTCTCGCGTCGCAGAGTAAATTGTGTCGATCGGAATTTCGACGTGCCCTTCCTCACTCAAACGAGGACGATAAGGTCGATGCGCGAATCCCAACAGATGGCCTTCCCCATCGACCACGCCCACCTTCGCGCCCGTTCCCCCCACATCTATTCCCAGATAGGCTACTGGCTTCATAGGCGGTCGCTGACTCCTGTTGCGAGAGCCCGGCTTTCCACTAATTCGCTGCATTCTCGCAAGCTCAGCCCTTTGGTCTCAGGGGCTAACCAGACACAGACGATGAAGCCCAACAGCGTGATTGCGGTATTGATCAGCATGGTCGGGCCAATCCCATAGGTTTGCAAAAGATAGGGGAGCGCAAACGTTCCGATGGCCGCTCCGATCCGGCTGAGGGCGGTGGCCACCCCAACCGCGGTGGCCCTTACCTCAGTGGGAAATAGTTCGTTCGGGTAAATCCACTGCAAGACACCGGGGCCTCCGGAGAGCGAGGCATAGACCAGAAAACCGGCGATGATGACCCATGCAGGAGCGTGCGGGAACAAACCCACGACCAGCAAGCCCAGAGTCATGAAGAAGAAACTCCAAATCATTAACGGCCTTCGGCCCAGAGTATTAATCAGCGCTAAAGGCGGAATACATCCGATCAGGAAGAATGTGTTGGTCAGTGCATAAGCGAAAATCCAGAGGTTTCCCCCGCCTAAGTGAAAAGCTTGCAGGATTTGTGGGCCAAAGGTGTAGATGGCAAAAACCGGGATAATCTTGACTGTCTGGAATGTGCCGATGAATACTGTCCTCTTAAGATACCCGGGACTGAATACCTTCAGGAAATCGGTCTTCTTCTGGCCGGTCTCCCGTAAATCAGGGAGGCCTGCATCCGCGCCCCAAACGGTCCTGACCACCTCTCGGGCCTTTTCCAGGTGACCTTTGCTGACCAACCAGCGAGGAGACTCAGGCGTACTCCACCGTCCAAACACCAGCAAAAGGGCCGGCCCTGCGGCGCTGCCCAACATCCATTTCCATCCGGCCGGGCCCGCGGACAACAATGCATACCCCACGATTGCCGCCCCCACTGTCCCCAAGTACCAGACGCAGATTAGGAAACCCAACATCAGCCCGCGGTATTTCCTGGGGGAGAATTCCGTCAGGAGGGAGGTTGCAATCGGGTAGTCTGCCCCAACCGCAATCCCGATCAGGAACCGCAACCAAGCCAGTTCCCAGGCGGTGGTTACCAACATTTGGGCGACAGAGAGCACGATGATAACGACCGGCACCATTTGATACATGAGCCGGCGGCCCACAAGGTCCGTAACGTATCCAAAAACGACAGCGCCTACAAACATTCCCACCAAAGCTGCGGCGCCAATTAATCCCTCCCGGAAGGCGTCAAGTTTGAATTGCGCCTCCAATTGGATCAAGGCGATGCCAATGATGACCAGGATATATCCATCTAAGAAGGTGCCACCACTTGTGTAAAGGGCGAGCCGTTTCAGGAACGGAGTAAGCGGAGAGTCCTCGACGATGGATTCATAATCTGGCGTTTTCATCAAATCCGCTCTAAACGAAGCGGAAGGGAGTCCCGATGCCTTGTTTCAATGCCCGCTGATAGGCCTCATACGCGCATGCGATGTCCAGGCTTCCCAGTCCGACCGGGACGGCAACGATATGCTCGTCATCATTTTCGCGTCCGGCTTTTCGTCCGACGACAATTTCGAAGATGTCGGAATAGACATTCTCATGACTAAGCTTCCCCGCTCCCACCAACCCGGCCAGGGCGCCACGGTGCGAGGCTTGGGCCCAATTATCGACGATGATCTTGTTAGCCCCCAGGATAACGTCGCCGTCCAGTTCCTGGTAGGAGCCCGCGCCGATAACCAGGGAGCCCATCTTCAGCCATTCCTTTCGCACCAAGGGCTCGCAAGCGGCGGTGACGGTACAGATGATGTCCGCCCCTCGGACGGCTTCCTCCGGGGATCCGGCCGCACGAATGTTCACTCGAACCTCCGCCGCCATTGTCCGGCAGAAATCCTCCAGGTGGGCTTTGTTGATATCTGTGACCCGGACTTCTGTGAAGTTGAAAACTTGACTCAACGCTCGCAAGTGCATACGACCCTGCGTACCCGCCCCGATAATCGTCAAAACAGTGGAATCCTTGCGCGCCAGGAACTTCGCGAAAACGGCGCTTTGTGCCCCCGTGCGGAGCGATGTGATATAGGCCCCATCCAGGACGGCAATGAACATTCCGTTTTTGGGGTTAACTAACAGAATCATCCCGGTAATATACGGCAGTCCCTTTGCGGGGTTGCCTTGAAAACCGCCTACCCATTTGATCCCGGCAACATCCGCATCGCCCAAGTACGCCGGCATGGCGTTCAAGAATGCCTTATAGGGCGGCCACGGGGTGCTTTCGCCGAGATCAAGCGTTAGTTTGGGAGGCAATACGACCTTGCCTTCTCCATGCGAGCGGTATATTTGCTCGGTAATCTTGAGAACCGACGGCAAATCCAGCAGCGACTTAATCTGACTCTGATTAATCAATAAAGTGGAATCTTCCATACTGTTCACCTCACGATCTATTAGTTAGGAGAATCATGGATGCTAACCCGGATTTCTCACGAGCTTTTGGAAGGGCGGGGCTTTACAGGCTGCGGAAAAACGACCCCATGCTGTCATCCTGAGCCCCGCCGTTGTAAGGCCTCCTTGATCATTCTTGTGTTCCGCGTCCCTCTACCCGATGAGGAGAAGGCGGCCAAAGACCCGATGAGCGCTCATTGCGCTGGTCCGAAGGTCACCGACCAAGGGGCCGTTTTCTTTGCGAAGTTCAATTGTAGATAAACAATCTTTCCTTCCGCAGGGTGGCTTTCCTCCCGATACTCGCCGGAAGCTGAAAGAATTTTGCATCCGGATGGGACGAATACGACGACGTGCCCGTCCGCCCCAGGATGTCGCTCCGCTACTCCCGAAAGCGTTCCCGTGGAGGAGTTATATTGCACGTCGTGGAGTTCCACCCCGCCCTGGGTCAGGTGCATGTCGGTGGAAAGCACCCAGGGATGAAGCGGGACTTCGCGAATCACGTAAGTCTCCCCCTTCCGTGCCCCCACCAGCAATTTTGTGCTTGTACGGAACTCTCCCAGGGAAACCTGGTCCCAGAAGCGGAACACGAGATAACTACGGTTCTCGTCCAGACCTAACTGCGAGAACCGGATGTCGTAGCTCTTGTCCTGATCATCCCAGTTCTGCAACATCAGCACGTGCCACTGATCCCAATCGGTTTTCACCTTGAGGTCATAGACCTCCGGGGTAGTGTGAGTAAAAAGATCGATGGGGCGGCCAGCCTGGCCATAAGGTGGAAGGACCAGCGTCAGTAAGTGGACCCGGGCCGGGTCAAGGTCTTTCACATTCTCGCCCAGCGTCACAAACCCTCCCGAAGTCACTTCGAGTTGCAGCCGCATGCGCACTTCGTCGAGGATTGCAGAATCAGGCCCGATAGGGCCGGATCCATAGTTATGAACATAGTCACGCCCGCCCACATAGATCGGATCAGGGTCGTTGATCCAGAATCGCTGGTGGAGCATATAATTGGCAGCCATTTGTCGGGCTATCTCCTTCAGACCGGGGAAGTCTCCGACGGCAAACATGTCGTTACCAACGCGTACCCGATCGGCCAGGCCCAGATAAGTAAAATAGGGACCGCAGCAGAATTTGTGGATGAAAGTATCCGGGCCCACGGCATCCCGAATCGCCTTCAATCCCTCCCGGATGTCTTCAAATCCCCTGACTTTTGTGGGGTCATGCAAGGGGCCTTGCGCCGGGCCTCCGTCAAAATCGGTCCACACCCATTTGGCGCCGATAGGATTCGCCCGATGGAAAAGATCAAACACCCACTTCTGGGCGGCAGGATCGGTGAAATCAATCGGCATCCCAAAATCCATCCGGCTCCGGTCTCCTCTGATCAGCCACGGCACATTCTTCCTGGCGAGCGATGACTCCCACGCCGCGTAGGCATAGTTGGCGCCGAACGTGCATCCAAACCCCAGATTATGGTACTCGCGGCAGAGCCATTCGAGTCCCTGAGGAAACAGCTCCTGGTCCACTTCATCCTCTCCATAACCCAGCGCGTCTCCTGAATCCCCATATCCGTGACGTTGTTTTTGCCATTCCCCTAGGGAATCGAATGTAATGCCATATTCATAAAGAACTGACTTACGTAATATCTTAGCCTGTTCCAGCAAATCCTCCGACGAAGCCTTGTCTCCAAAGGCATACCACACGTCAAAATAGCCTGTCCGGGTATCGCGGTTGAACTGCGGATGAACGGACTCCACCCCGGCGTCCGCCCAATCTTCGAGCATCTGAAGGGGATCGTGCCCGAAGGTCAAGAGGGCGCTTTCCGTTCGCAACTCCTGGTCTTTCGGTTGAAAGCCATGGTAATGGGCTACCGCCTCAATCCCGATGTCATGGGGACCCAGGTATTGGGAAATCACTGACGTGCGGGCGCGGTAAAAGGAATAAAAGCCCACTTGCATTGTTTCCTGTGTTTTGGAATCGTACCAGGCGGAAAGGTTAGCGCTGTCCCATTGCCTCATCCCGAGATCCCAGGTGCCTGTGCCTCCCCCCGCCTCGCCGCTGTTGACGTAAACGCGGGATTTGAAGGCTTCGGGAACACGCAGGTTGGCCTTCAGGAGATTGAAATCCCCCAGTGCATAGTCACCACGGGGTACAAATGCGGTTATGCTCACCCAGGGTTTGCCCCTGTAAAGACTAAGCTCATACCGGAGGCTGGGGGTGTGATCGCGGAAGAGGTAACGGGCGACCAGTTTTTCGCCATGACCAAGCTGGTCCGCAAAGTCTTCGCGCTTGATCTCGACTCTTTCCAGATCGCTACTGGATATTGTCCGGCCGTTCACTTGGAAGCTCGGGCCGGCGTTGTGCAGCAGGAAGGCTTGGCCGGAAAGGTCTTCCACATCGAACAATCCGCTGGAGGTATTGAAGGATATTCGGATCAGGCCGTTCTCAAGCTGCACCTTGTCTTCCGCCCGCGCGGGTAGGCTAAATAAGACTACCCCGATGACACAAGCCAAAAGAAGACGGGCCTTACGGCTCGCAGCTGGACGGGAAGAGTCTTTCCACAGCGGTTTCTTCGTGGGCATATTTACTCCAGAATAAGATGGTCTTCTTCGTCATGCTCCCCACCTTCGGAACCTCTGCATCATGAGAAGCTCTCTCCTTCTTTGACCGCACGGTGGCGCGCCCTCGCCAGGACTCCGCCATCGGATTCTAGGGCTGGTCGTATTTCATGATGAGNNCGTTCATGAAGGAGAAGAGCCGCGATGATCACTCCAAACACGGGGTTGAGATAAAGCGAGACGGAAGCCACGGTGACCTCAAGGTGCTTGAGCGCCGTGAAGAAGATCAGCATCGCCACGCAATAAGCAATGACCCCCTGGTAGCCGAACGCGATCCAGGAGTGCACCGTAAATGATCTGAACACATCAAGATGAAATGGGTTGACCCAGAGAACCAGGGGGAGGCTCAGGATCGAGGCGGTGATGGCGGTCAGCGCGACGATCTCAACTTGCTGGAATCGCCCGAACAGGCTCTTGCAGTAGACGTTGTAGAAAGCGCACGCGGCCACCGAAACCAGGACGAGAATGTTCCCAGTAAGATATTTCATTGACAGGAACGTGCTCTGCCGGAGGCTATCCGTGGAGAGGAACAGAACTCCGAGAAGGCCAATGAGTAATGCGATGATTCGCAACCGCGTGATTCGCTCACGAAGCATGAGTGAGGCCATCAGGGCAGTCACCACGGGCGAAAGCAGGCCCAGGATCGAGGCATTCGATACCAGCGACCTGGTTATTCCTGACACGAAACTGAATTGAGCGATCACCTGCCCGAGTCCGGCGACCACGAACCGCACCCAATCACTCCCCGAAATCTTGTTGCTGCTGTTCGCACGTCTGGCCCGGATGAGCAACGGAATCAGTAGGATAGTTCCAGTATAGTAGGGAAGGAAGGTGACCAGGATGGGCCTGAGTTGCCAGCTCAGGAACTTGATGGCTGTCCCTTGCCCGGCGAACATTATGCACGCTACGACCAGCAACAGAAAATACCAGCGCCTATTCATCTTTGGACTCATGCCTATTACCTTCCCGCCCTGCACCATGACTGCTATCCAACGGACAGACCCAAAGGACTGACCAGTATAGTGTACGACGTCCACTAATAAGCCGCCCTGTCTAACATTTTGTCCAGTACTCTGGACACTTGCGCGTTCTATGCCATTTTCGTTACGAACGGTGGGCGGGCTGCTAGGTTAGAGTCTTGTCGGTGTGTAAGTCATTGCGTCTGCCCGGGCGTTTGGAGAATTCGCTGCAGCGCAGAGCTTGTATGCTCACTGGCTTCGCTAGGCTCACATTGGTACTTTACACCCCATCGAGCTTTGAACATATAATCCTGGGATTCGCCATGTTGGTTAGGCCTTGAGGAGGGCCATGAAACCAAAACAGCGCCAACAACAAATTCTCTCCCAACTGAGGGCACTCCAGTCGGAGCTGAGCGTTGAGGAACTCGCGGAAAAATTCACGGTCTCGGAGCTCACGATCCGCAGGGATTTGGACCTGTTGGAAAAAGAGAAGGCGATTCTTCGAACCCACGGTGGCTGCGTCCTTAAGACTTCAATGGGATCGTCATATCAGCAGAGAGTGGCAATCAACTTCGAACTCAAGCAGGCGATAGGACGAGCAGCCGCCAAGGAAGTGAAGGCGGATGATGTCATCTTGCTAAACGATGGATCAACGCCGTTCCATCTTGCCCCGCATTTGGGCCAAGTCGGAAAACTCTATGTATACACAAACTCCCTGGCGGTCTTGTCAGTCTTGAGCAGGTTTCCTGCTATTCGACTTTATATTCTGGGAGGGGAATATCACACTCAGATGGAATATATTGGCGGGAGCATGATGGAACAGACGCTGGAAGGGCTGGAGTTTGACACCGTCTTCTTGGGGACAGACGCCATCGATGCGAAGGGGAACTGCCTGGTTTTAGATCCCGATATTGCCCGTCTCACCGAAATAATGCTACGGCGTGGGAGCCGGCGCATTCTTCTGGCGGACCACACCAAAGTCGGAGCCAGGGGGCACATCATCTACGCCCGCCTTTCTGATTTCGACATCTGGTACACGACGCCGGGTATAGACCCTGTCCAACAAAGGCAATTCAGCCAGGAAACGAAGGTTAAATACGCCACCCCTTGAAGGCGCACCACACCATAACCATGGACTGGCCGGGGAGGGTGTGAGCACCCGCTGATCTCCGCGGTCAGGCGACCCGGCAGGCTGACCGGTGGGTGGGCTCGCCGTTCAGGGTGATGCCGCTCGAGCACAATTTCTCCGGCAACCAGCCTGGACTTCTCACCAGCAGAGGAGGCTTCCCCGGGCAGGTGGAAGGCGGCGAAAACGTCCTATCGTGGTGAGAACGGGTTAGGCGCTTACTCCATGCATCAATTCGGCATATCCGAGTAAGGTAATCCCAGGGATTCCGCTACGGGCCGGCACACAATCTGCCCCCCAAAAGTATTGACGCCGTCTCTGAGGAGAGGATTCGCGGCGATCGCTCCTTTCAGCCCCAATGCCGCAATGTCTCTAACATAAGGAAGGGTGGCATTCGTCAACGCTATGGTTGAGGTTCGCGGCATCGCACCCGGCATGTTGGTTACGCAATAGTGCACAATCCCGTCCACCATATAAACGGGGTCGCTGTGGGAGGTCGGCCGGGTGGTTTCAATGCATCCCCCCTGATCGACGGCCACGTCAACTACCACCGAACCGGGCTGCATGGTGGATATCATTCTGCGAGTAACCAGCTTGGGAGCGCTGGCCCCAGGCAGCAGGACAGCACCAATCAGGAGATCGGCTTTCTTTACGGCTTCCCCAACATAGTAGGCGCTGGAAATCTGCGTCTCGACCCTGCCAAAGAACAGGTCATCCAGGTGCCGCAACCGGTCGAGATCGATGTCAAGGATAAGGACCTGCGCACCCATTCCTATTGCCATCTTTGCCGCATTGATTCCCACCGTGCCGGCGCCAATGATGGCGACCCGCGCCGGACAAACTCCCGGGACACCACCCAGCAGCACACCACGTCCGCCATGCCCTTTCTGGAGGAAGTAGCTTCCCACCACCACCGACATCCGTCCGGCAATTTCGCTCATCGGAATCAGTAACGGCAATCTGCCATGAACATCTCGAATCGTCTCGTACGCCACGCCGGCCGCGTGGGAGTTGAGCAGGGCGTGCGTCAACTCAGGCAAGGGAGCCAGATGCAAATAGCTGAAGATGATCTGCCCTTTTCTCAGAAGTGGGTATTCTGCGGGCACGGGTTCTTTAACCTTTACGATCATGTCGCTTCGCTCATAAACATCGGCGGCGGCTTCCAAGGTGGTGGCGCCCGCCGCCCGGTATTCCTCATCCGAGAATCCCGAGCCGCCCCCTGCTCCCTTTTGCACCCAGACACAATTTCCATCTTGAACCAAAGCATGGACTCCCGATGGAACCAATCCCACCCGATATTCGTTGTCTTTGACTTCTTTCGGTAATCCAACGTCCATCCGCACCCTCCTTGTCTACCTTTGGCAATCGACACTAATCCGTATCCGCCGCCGGGCTTCCATCGAATCCCGCGGATCCTGTCCGGTTCAGCTAACTCTCCTTCTGAATCGTGGCGGGTTCCTCAAGCTGATATTTTTCTACTGCCGCATCGGGTTCAAGCCCGCGCTTGACAACGTCACACAAGGCCTGTTGAAAAGCCGGTGGATCCGGTACCTGGATCGCATTCCTTCCAAACACCACCCCCCCTGCACCTGCCGCCACCTCGTCGGCTGCCAGTTGCAGAGCCTCGCGTTGGCTGGGCAGCTTTTCCGCCCCCAGACCCAGAACGGGAACGGGTGAACTCTCCGTAACCGTTTTGAACGCATTTGTGTAAAAAGTCTTGATAAGATCCGCACCCAGCTCAGCCGTAATCCGTACGCCCCTGTAAACGCTTTCGTGCAATTCGTCCGCGGAAAGACTCGCCGTGTTTACCGGGAAGTACTCTCCGATGACCGGCATACCCAACTCATGGGCTTCCCGGCAGGTTTGCCGAAACACGGCAATGTTATTCGCGTCATTGGATTCGTCACCCGTTTGCAGCGTCAGCGACACGAGGGCAATGTCCGCCCCCAATCGTAATGCCTCGGCGGGCGAAAATGCCGCCACCGTCACCGCCTGATTATAGTTCCACCGGAAACAGTAAGTCGTGCTCCAGTTCAGGCGCACGACCGCCATGGGGGCTCCCTTATAGCTCAGCGCATCTTTGCAGACGGGGAGCATAGCGGGTGAAAGCAAGATACCGTCCACACACGGCGCCACCTTGCTCGCAGTTTCGGCCAGGTCGATCATTCCTTCCGTCGGCCCATCAAAAAGGCAATGATCCATTGCCACGATTACGGCTCGTTCCGATCGATTAAAAAGGCGCTGGAACCGTATATTGTTCATGCTAGTACGCTCCTTAGATATTTACTTTCGAACTTAGGGGAGGCTGATCACCTGAGACTTCCGATGTGACTCCAAGGCGGCCGTAAATAATTCATGGCTCAAGGCAGTCTCCTCCGGTGTTACGCAGCCGGCAAACGGCCTCAGGCGCTTGCCTTTTGTCAGCTCGAACATGAATGAAGCCCACATCTGCAGAACCGCATCCGAGAAGCCAAATTCAAAAATGCCTCCGGTTATGGTCTTAAAGGCTGTCTCCTGGCCCATATCCAACTGACGCCATGACTGATCACCACTTTTGTACACAAGCAGTTCCAGACGACGCGGATTCCTGGTACTAAACCTGGCGGAGGCCAGGGTTCCTAGAATTTCCAGATACCAGGTGTTGGTTTCCCCCGGCGCGATGCGATGCATCTTAATGGTCAGTGGAAATAACGCGCTGCTATCTGGACATTCGGCTTCACAAAATAGCGTTGCATTGTCCCAAGTGAGGCAGGGTTCCTTTCCCCCTTTTCCATCGGGCCGCTCGCTGAAGATCTTCGACAGATGCGCCCGCACGTTGCGGGGCCGCCATCCCGCCCGAAAAGGGACGTTGCAGGCGTGCATTCCCAAATCACCCATACAACCATATTCCCCATTGAATTCAATCTGGCGTTTCCAATTGATCGGCTTGTTAGGATCAAGGTCGCTGGAATGAAGGAATCCGCAATTGACTTCGATGATCTGCCCGAAAGCCTGCTGCTCGATCATTTGCCCGATCCTTTGCACGGGAGGGAAGAAGGGAAATTCCGACGAGCACCGAACCAACAACTCGGGCTGTTTCCTCAGAGCTGCCATGATGGCCTGGTTGGCGGCCTGGTCAATGCCAAAGGGTTTTTCGCCCATGAGGTGCTTCCCATTTTCAATGGCAGCGCAACAAAACTCCTGGTGCAGGTGATGCGGAACAGCGATGTAAACAGCTTCCACCTCCGGGTTAGCGAGAACTTCCCGGTAATCCGACGTAACCTGGCGGATGGAGGGAAAATTCCCGGTATACCAATTGACAAAGTCGGGTGGCTTGCCCTCGAAACGATCACAGACGGCCACCAGTTCCGGCCGCACATCCATATCAGGCAGGTGGCACCAGCGCGCTACAGCACTGGCAAACTCCCGCCCCATCAGCCCGCAGCCGATCAACCCGAAATGCACTTTGCCTCCAACCCACGGTGCCGGACTCATAGGGTTCACCACCCTCACCGGGCAAAACCGAAGTGGCGTTCTGCCTCCCCGATGGCTTCATCAATGATTTCCATCCCCTTCGCGGCGGCGTCCAGATCCATCACAATCGGGGGGCTCATGCGCAGAATATGGCCGGCGGGAATCCAGGCCAGGCCCTTCCGGAACGCCGCCTTGTAAATGAACTCACCCGCTTCGACGAACGGTTCCTTGGAGCTTCGGTCTTTCACCAATTCCACCCCCATCAGGCACCCTTTGCAGCGCACATCGCCAACCATCGGGTGGTCAGCCATCATCTTCGCCAACCGCTTGACGAAATACCCCTCCAGCCGCAGGGCATTCTCGAGTAATCCTTCCTCCTCGATCGCCTCAATCGACGCCAGTGCGGCAGCGCACGCCATGGGGTTTCCTCCATAACTTGTGGAAGCACTGATGCGGTCCACACTGGCCGCATAAGGCTCCCGGACTACCATTGCGGTGACGGGAAAACCATTGCCAAAGCCTTTCCCCAAGGTCACCACATCCGGCAGAGTATTCCAATGCTCCATCGCCAAGAATTTCCCGGTGCGCCCCATTCCCGTCAAAACCTCATCCGCCATCAGCAGGATTCCGCGCTTATCGCACCATTGCCGCAGCTTGGGAAAGAAATCGTCAGGAGGGAAGATCGATCCCGCCCACCCCTGAATAGGCTCCAGAACAATCCCTGCGATTTGGCCGGTGGTTGCCTCGCCAATGAATTCGTTATAGAAGGCAAGGTACGCATCCGTATCGATTGTCCCATCCGCCTTCTTGAACATAGGCCGATAGGTATTGGGACGCGGCAACATGTAGAAGCCCTGGGCACGCGCGGAGCCGTTCACAGGCTTCATGCGCGCTAAACTGACGGAGTGGCCGCTCTTGCCATGGAAATCGCCAAAACAAGACAGAAATTCTTGCTTGCCGGTTGCGGCTCGGCAGACTCGCAGCCCCGCCTCGACAGCGGTTGTCCCATTGTCATACAGTTGCACGCCAGCGAGATCCCCGGGCAGAACTTGCTTGAGTTTCTCGAGCAGCCTAAGCTTGACGGGGGTGGTGAAGTCGTGACAGTTCATCAACTGTCCGGCGGCTTCCTGCACGGCTGCGGTGACCCTCGGGTGGCAGTGGCCCAAGGTGGTCACATATATCCCCGAGGAGAAATCCAGATAAACATTCCCGTCCACATCCGTCAGAGTGCATCCGTGTCCTCTTTCAAATACTACGGGGAACAAGGTCACCTGGCTCGACAGGCCTTTCATGATGGCCGCCGCGCGCCGGTGCATTTCCTGTGACCTTGGCCCGGGCACGTCTCCACTGATAATATGTGGGACTTTCTTCAAATCGACCTTAGCCCATTCGATTGAGCTTCCGGTGTAGGTTGTAGTCATCGTGTCGTTCCTTTCTGGGCAGTACCCACGGCCGGGTGTGCCCCAGGGGTCACAATTCCCTTGGGTTCAGGCCGGCGCCGCAACCCTCCCGGCTAGTAGACCCGGCCCATCGGGTTAATTCCTTCAACCTCCCGACGATCAGCAAAAGACACCGCCAGCAGCCGCGTGCGCCGCTCTGCCCCCGATGGCAGGACCATCTGTGTCCCTGCTTTAATCGCTTCGGTAAGGGTGGGAGGGTACGAGGACACCGGCTCTAGGGCGGCGGTATAGTTCATGCCATACCACGGGTATCCCATCCCGCCCCGATAGAGTTGCCAAAACCAGAGGAACGGGAAAGTGTCTTTCTCCCAACGGAGGCCGAAGCCCACTCCACGCGACTCGTTCACCAGAGCGAACCAGCCATCCTGCAGGTCGTACAGGTACGCCATATCATTCGAGCGGACTTCCGGAGGAACAAGCCGCGACAGGTCAATGGCTTCGCCTTTTCGACCCTTCACCAGGGGCCATTCAGTGTCTTGCCCTTTTTCCAGCCGGCTGGTGGGAGCCGGGTACTCAGCCGGGGTGCGAACCCGACAACGAGGAAGAAAGAGCCGGCAGGATTCGTCAAGGAACGGCCAGCCCAGGGCGGGGTGGTGTCCCCACATGAAATCCAGGGGTTCATCGGCTTCATTGCGAACAACTTCGTCAATCGTCAGGATGGCGTCCTGATCGTTCATCGAAAGTGTCTTTTCAATGTAGAAAGGAGTGCGAGCCGCGCGCACGCAAAAGGTGACGGCCACCTCGGCGGGGTTGTTCTTGGCGATGTGATAAGACCAAGGCAGCAAGCAAACCTCGCCATGGACCCCCAGGGCAGCCCCCTTATACATGCAATTTGTTCCGGCATTCGGAAACAGCTCTTGCCATCCCCCGCCATAGAAATCAATAAAGCTGCCGTGGGGATTGGCAATGGTCGGGATGAAATTACCGGACGCGGGTAACCCCGTATAACTGCGCCACAGGAAATCGACATCAAGCGGCTTATAAAGGAATTCAACGATATCCGTCCCTTTCCCCGCGGCAATCACAACGCGGAGAAAGCGATTCTCCATGGCGACCATAGGGTAGCCGCGATATTCGAATTCGGTCACCCGCGCTCCCCAATTGCGCTCGTGATGGTAAGTTTGGTATGGCATGGTCATGCTCGATGACTGTAAACATGTCGATAGAGCCGGACATAATTCTTACCGAGCTCTTCGTAAACAGCATGCTTCTCCGGACAGGGTGTAAAAATCCTTTCTCGCTTGTGGAATGCCTCGCTACTCTCTCCCAGAGATGAGAAAGCCCCGGCGCCGACGGCCGCTATCATCGCTGCGCCCAGGACCGCCGCCTCAACCATTACCGGCCTTTCGATGGGCAATCCCGTGATGTCGGCGATCATTTGCAACCAGAGATCGCTCTTGGCGGCGCCTCCAATGGCGCGGACGCTGTTGATGTCAAACCCCGACTGTCGGAAAAGCTCCAGGCATTCATTCAACGTGCAACCCAGCGCCTCCAGAGTCGCGCGGTACATGTCTCGGCAGGTGTGATGAAGTGACAGGTTCAGAAAAGCGCCGCGCGCCTGCGGATCGGGTTGAGGAGAAAGCATGCCATCAAAGTGCGGAAGCATCATCAATCCGCGGCACCCGACGGGAACATGGGAAGCCATCTCATCCAGCTCGTGAAGGCTTTTGCCGGGGCACAATTCCCGGTTGAACCATTCGAGAACTACACCCGCGGTCTTCGAGAAAGCCAGCGCATACTGATATCGGGAGATGGGGAATCTGCCTCCGAAAAGTCCAGGTGGCATGGGCTCAGGAAGCTTCTCGGTTAGCGTAACCAGAGCAAGACATGTTCCGGTCGTCACCGATACGATGCCGGTTCGGCAATTGCCGGCTCCCAGGGCTCCCGCGTATTGGTCATTAGTCCCCGTCACAACCACGGTGTCAGCATCCAATCCCCAGGCTGCTGCGCTTTTCGGCAAAACCCGGGCTATGAGCTGGCCGGGCGTTTGTATTTCCGCAAGCGCCCCCTTATCGATCTCCGCCGCGGCCAACGCCTCAGGGCAATAGTCCGCCGTATCCTGCGCATACAAGCCGGTGCTGGAAGCTGTCGAAGGGTCAGTGACAGCTCTTCCCGTCAACCGATAGGCAAGATAGTCGGGCAACAGCAAGTACCGTTTAGCACGCGCCATCAGCCTCGGAAAGTGCTCGCGTAACCATATGATCTTCGGCGCTGTGGAGATGGGAGGGACTTTCGGCATAACCTTGTGCAAACTGGCGGATTGCAATGCGTGCCTCAGGCGATCCGCCTGCTCGGAAGCGCGTGCGTCATACCAGAGGATGGCCGAATGGAGAGGCTCATCATGCTCATCAAGGGAAACGAAGGTTTGTCCTTGTGAGGAAATGCTGAGCGTCACAATCCGGGCCCCACTCTCACGGATTGCCGAAACCGCGGCTTCTTGTGCCGCCGAGTAAATCTTGTCAATCGGAATCTCAACGTGCCCTTCCTCGGTCAATCCAGGAGAGTAAGGGCTATGGGAGAATCCGAGCAGCCGGCCGCGCACATCGACAACGCCGGCTTTGGCGCCCGTTCCTCCCACATCCAACCCCAGGTATCCCTCTGGCTTCATGGGCGTTTGCAGACTCCTATTTCAGCACTAGCGTGTTCCAGCGCATGAGTTTGCCCCAGTTCACGATCTCTTCCGCGACGTTCCCATAGACGAGCGCCGAGTGATGAGTGCCACCCGCACGGCTGTACTCCGCCAAAAACTCGCCCACCGGCAGAGCGGCCTTGAACCAGCCGTGGATGGAATCCGCCATCCGATCCGGTCCTGTTACATCCTGCATAACAACAGGTGCGACAATCAGCGAATAGGTATCATCCCGGGCGGGAGCCAGGTTTACCAACACGGCTTCCCCGGCGCGAAAACGGGCTACCGCAACCGCCGGGTTCCCCACGTCCGTGAACGGGAAGGGCATCTCCACGAGGGTGGGGGCGCTGGCGGCTGTGTCAATGTTCATCTCACCCATGTGACTGATAAAGATCTGGTCGCCCTCCCAATCCGGACAGAAAATCTCGGTGAAGCTGGTCTGGGGATAGACCGACGCCAAAGCTCCCACAAAAGCAGCAGTGAGAACGTCTCCTTCGCCCGCATAACCAATGCCGCGTGCCATCGCTTTGCTGGCTTCCAGGAAAGGCATAGTCGGCAACCCCAAAGAGCTGTCAACCGCCATAAAGTTAATGGTGAAGGCGGTAAGCTTCTCCTGCTCGATCCAAAGGCGAATCACCAGCCCCGCACGTGTGCTGCGTTGGTGACATTCGGAGTCTAAATTGTTGACGATGAACCGTTCCCGGTCGGAAGCTATCTCCGCCTCAACCGCTTGGTCGCTTACCTTCGCCATTAAAGACTGGACGAGCGCTGAGTCACCCTCGATGGTTTGGACCCCCAGGGTAGTCCGCAGTGTTGCCGGGGGCACAGCAAAATCCCCCATGCCCACGAACGCAGGTCCAAGTCGGCCCACGCGCGCCCGCCGCATGCTGGCTGCCAGTCGCGCCGACCGCGCGAAACTTGCAACGCGGTCCAGGACGTCGGATTTCTGCCAGTGTCCGGCTGCAATCAAAAAGGATTTCCCATTCCTTATCAGCAGGTTGCACATGTCCTGGACACCGTGGATTCCATGGTTGTAAGAAACCTCTGCGGGGTCTTGTCCGGGACCGTAGGAATAACTGGGCGTCGTGTCCAGAACCACCAGGGGGAGCGATGTGGAAGCCAACGCCTCAGAGGATTCGAGTGAAGGAGAGTAGGCCAAGTGCAGAGTTACAACGGCGTCGACCTCATCGTTCTCGAACTTGCGGATGGCAGCATTGAACTCGGATTTCAGCCGGCACACCTGAGCCGTGCTGACTTCCAATCCGTGATCGGTCAGGGCAGAGGCAATTTCTCCATAAAAACCTTCTATCCTGGGTCTCCGTTCAGGCCGTTTTATATCGTAAAGTTCAAGATACAAGGGTAATAGGCCAACCCGCGGTTTGTTCATGTCATTCCTTCCGTGCCATTCAAGAAAGATTCCGAAATCCAGCCTCACTGAGTATTTCCACGGCATTCCGGTAGAAAATGGCCTCGACATCATCCTTTCCCAGGCCGGTTTCTATCGCCGCCCGGCGAAAGGCATCGATTTCTTCATACATGAAAAATGTCAGTTGTTCTTTGTCCTTCCCATCGACTTCCCGCATGTGGGGATCGCCTGAGATATCTCCGTAGAATCCTTTGGGAACCAGGTTGACATAGATCCCGCCCTCACAGATCCGCCGCATGCGCATGCGCACGACCGGTAAATCACTGCCAAATAAGATGCGTTTTGGACCCACCGCCCGGATGGTCCGTTCAAAGGTTTCGGCGCAGGTGTTGGCGGAAATGTCGAAAAGCATCTTCTTCGTTTCTCCCAGGACCTCGAAGGCGTTGCCGATATCCTCCGGGCAATAAGCACGGCCCACATGAGCAACAATGACTTTAACGTTGGGATAGCGCCTTTCTATTTCGACCAATTGGGCCAGATTCAGGGGATCTCGCAAGCGGGCATTACGCGGCAGATGGAGCATGACGATCCAACCGTGGGAATCCAATACCTTCAATTGGTGAAACGGAAGGAAGTCGAAAATCTGTATGTCTTTCTCAGGTATGCGAGGGTCAGATAGGGTTAGGTAGACTTTTGCTCCCAGAAAATGCCCGGATCTTATACGCTCTTCGAATTCAAGTTCACTCCATTTCGGGTCGGCAAAGATCAGAGCAGGGAAGTTATTCCTACCTGCGCATTCGCTGACATATTTATTGCCTCCGTCGATATCATCCCCGAGCGCTGAGGTACTGCCAAATATTAGCGGGGTGACCCTTTGATCCGGGAACATGAGCTCGTAGGTTTCCATTAGATCTTCAATCGAGTTGTCCAAGGCGACACGGCGCGGCCAAGTCACGGAACGAAGGCACTCCTCCTTTCGTTTGGACTTGAATTGGTCAAGCCAGACATGCGTATGGATATCGATCAGGCGGGTGGGCAGAAAGCCTCCCAAACGCTGCTGGTAAAACTCCTGGTCGATCGCCCTGACCTCGAAAAGCGCCCCCCTTGGTTCTTTTGCACTGGACACTTTAGAGAACGACCTTCCCTTTCTGTGGGAGCTGCCCAAGGGAGACACGCCATTCGTTTTCATCGTGTCCGCCTTTCAACAATGAACCAATTCAATTACATTTTTGAACGGTACCGTCAGCAGTTAAGAAAAAACAAGAGTTTTCTACCCAATCTGCTTCGCAAAGTTCAACCTATTGGACTCGATGCAGGGTGAGCAGGCCATACTTGCCCCGGTGCAGTGAGTGGGGCTGTCTCAAGGGCGGTTCCCCGACTGGCTTCGCCGTCGCGCAAAGCGCGCCTTGGCTCCGGCGAAACTCCCACTTGTTCCATCCGCTTCTTCCGGCTTGCGGTCGTAATAGCGGACTTGCTCCAAATAAATAAACCCCACGATCGAGACGGCATGATCCAGTGCCCCAGGGGCCGCCCTCGTTTGGTTCTTATCTCGGTCACCCAAACGAGCTTCCGAGATCGCGCCATTCTACCATACTCGATGAACGAAACATTCATAATCATGTTTTTGAGGAAAGCGCTAAATGCCGGAGAAACTCGCCGGGGATCGGCCCCTCAAAATCCCGGACTGGAGCGTTGAAACCTGCGATTCTACTGGAGGTTTCGAGTGGAGAGCCCGGTGTTTTGGGCCTCGAGTGAGGTCAGGGTGGAGGGCGTTATTTCTGCTTGACATGCGAATAAAATATACGTATTGTTTGACCATAACGTTTTGTTTGCTTGGCGCCGAACCCACGCTTGGAAAGATGGAACATCCAGAATGGCGCATGGCTCATTCGGGCTCTGGCCGAAGTCGACTGGCCAGAGGATCAAAGATCGTGGCAAGCCACCTTTGCCGACCCACACGTAATTCGGACGGCCGCAGGAGGTTGATCACTATGAGCGACATTAAAACCCAATCGGTCCCTGCTTTGGAAAGGGGTTTGGCTCTGCTTGAAATGCTGACGGGGTCCTCAAATGGGCTTACGGTTTCGGATTTTGTCCGCAGGTCAGGCCTTCCTAAGAGTTCCGTCCATTGTTTGGTCGTTACGCTGGCGCGGTGCGGTTATCTGCGCCGGTGTGAAAGGACACATAGGTTCGTCCTGGATCTTAAACTACTCCCCATGGCGAGCACGGCGCTTGGCCAGATCGAACTATCCGAACAAGGGGCGCCCCACTTGAACGTCTTGACGCGGGCAACCCAGTTGACAGCTCACATGGCGATATACGATCAAGACGAGTCAGTCCTCATCGGCAAAGTCGACTCTCCTAACTCGTGCCCGATGCCCACGTGGCCAGGCAAACGGATGCATACCCACTGCACGGCGCTGGGGAAGGTAATGATTGCTAACTTGGACAGCGAAGAACTCGATCAACTCATCAGGAAACATGGGCTCCCGCGGCATAATGAGAACACCATTGCTTCGCCCCGTAAGCTAAGATTAGAACTGGACAAAATCAGAAATGTCCAATGGGCGCTGAGCGACGAAGAATATGCCATGGGCCTGAGGTGCATTGCGGCTCCAATATTTAACCATCTTGGCAAGGCTTTTGCCGCCGTGAGCATATCGGGTACCGTGTCCCAAATCACCGGCGACAATTGTTCTTCCCTTGCCGAGAGGGTAAAAGCCACGGCTTCGGCAATCTCCATAAGTCTGAAAGCCAGATGGAAGCCCCCCAGTCCATGGCTCGGCGAAGCATGGGCAAATACCATGCCAGCGACAGCATCCAGTGTCTAGTGTTAGCCGCCTTCGTCGCACATCAAAGCGCGCACTTCGGCAGGGAGGCCGTTATTCGGCCAAGTGGGTTGTTCCGCGACGTGTAGCGCGTCCTGTTTTGTTGGTCCGCGGTTCTTCCGCCCATCACAACGAAAAGCCGCGGACGAGAACAGGTCGCGCTCTCATGTTTGTCACCAACTGGTTATGATTAATTCGCTTGTGATGCCACGTTTGTCCGGACCGGCGGCTATCACGCTGTAACGGGTCACACTCTGAACTGAAAAGACCTCATCATAAAGTTTCCGAATCGGCGGGCTGTCGGCGTTCGTCGCCAAGACATGCACTCCCTTTTCCTTAGCCTCAAATAGGCAATCCCTTAAGCGCACTTGGTCATCCCAACTGAATAGTTTTTCATTGTATTTAAGGAAACCGTTGTTCGAGTGGGATGTTACGTATGGGGGGTCTGCAAAAATCAAGTCTCCTTCTTGGGCTCGCTGGATAATAGGCTCAAAATCGCCTGAGACGAGTGCCGCACGCGCTAGAGCCAGACTTACTCTGCGAAAATTGTCGGTTTCCAGAATTACTTTTTCCTTTGTTCCCTTAGGGATGTTAAATGCCGCTTTGAAAAGTGGCCAATTCTGCTTGGGGTTGTCCCCTGGGGTGAGACAAACAGTTAAGGCACTCCTTACCGTTCGCTGGAATTGCATTGTACCGCGAAAGCGACTTGAACGGAGCCGCCCGTGTTTGCGGCGGACGCGGGCAAATTATGGGTTTTGAATGGGGTTCAGCGGACCCGCCGTGGGATAGAGAGAAAAGTGGAAGGGCCGTCTGCGGGCGAGAACGCATGTGCTACCCGTCAACCTGTGACCTCTTGGAGATAGTGGGAAGGG
>PLWR01000610.1 GCA_003165615.1 Acidobacteriota bacterium
CCGGTAGGGGCGGCGTCCGGGCATCGTTCGACAATACCCCGATGTCGCCCCATACGGGGCTCACCACCGCTTCGCTGGCATTCTCTCTCACGGCTGGCTCGCCGTGGGCAAAAGGACGTCAGACGTGTCCAAATTNNGGAAGGCATAGCCTTCCGGCGGCGCGGAGGAAGAGAAAACGTGCGAGATGGGCCGGAAAGGCAGAGCCTTTCCGCACAGCAGCGGGGCCAAGCCCCGTCAAATGCCACGAGCCCTCGCTAATTTGGACAGCAGTGCGGTCATTTAGCCCATGGCTTCCAGACGCTGTGAGAAAATAAGCAAACTCGCGCCGAGACGCTGAGACGCAGTGGTTCATAGTAAAACAACTTCTTTATTTGTATTATCTTCTCTTCCTATGCGTGAACCCTTTGCCAGCCGCTACGGGTTCGAATCCTTGGCGGGGATCAAATCGACTTGCACCGAATTGCGCGAGCCTTCGGTGATGTGAACGGATTCGCCAAGCTTCTCGTAGGGCTGGAGGAATTCCGGACTGGTGTAGGCGTCGGGCTCGATCTTTTCCCAGGCAAACACTTTGAAGTCACCGGGTGGAACACCCTGGAAAACGAAATGGCCGTTCTGGTCCGTGGTAGTGGATTTGAACAAGCGCTTTTCGCCACGATGAGGCGGGTCAGGCACCAGCGTGACGGTGCATCCCGGGAACGGCTGTTGATCCTTGGAAATCACTCCGTCCACATTCGCTCCATTGGGGCTGACCACAATTTCCAGGGAACCCGGAGCTTGTTTCGAGTCCACCGTCACGCCCGCCGTCAGCACATCAATCCCGCCCAGGCGGGCGGATTTCACAAAGGAATTCTCTGGCAGGTTATCAACGTTGATCTCGTATTCACCGTCCGAGACGTTTTTAATCAGGAAACTTCCATCCGCTTTTGCGGAGTCACTCCTCCCGCCGCCAAAAGGCAGCGTTATAATTTTGGGCACCAGGTTGACGGCGAGAGAGCCAACGTTAGAATCACTCTGCCCGTCGACGCCCAAGTGGCCTTTAATTTCCACCCCGGGCGCGACGGTCAGCGTGACGCCCTCGATGTCAGAATCAGCCACTTCCAGGGCTTGGCGGCCAAGGCACTGCTTCCCTTCATCAAAAAGCTGGGCGTAAAGGTAATACGAGCCGGGAATGACGTTCGGGATTTCAAACGCGCCCTGGGCATTGGCGGGGCGCATCGAGTTCTGCCAACCGAAATTTTGGTTTGGGTTCTGCTCGCGGAGGAAGACCATCGCTCCCTGGGCGGTGCCTCCACACCCGGCGTTCAAGACATTCCCCTTGACCGACAGGGCGCGAATGGGTTGCAGGCTGATGTCGACGCCGGAGAATTCACTCCCCCCTTGCACGGTAATGGGCGCGGCGCGCTCGGCATCGGGAACTCCCGGATAATAAACTGGCACATAGCCCTGCTTGGTTTTGGCATTCCCGAACCGGTCGGCTCGAAACGTGGCCTGCACGAAGTACTGCCCGGGAGAAAGTCCAAAAAGCCGGAACTCGCCGAGATCGTTGGTCTGCCGGGACTGGTTAGCCATCAACTGGCGTTGCCCCCGGACGTACATATAGTGCATCGCCGATACCTGGGCATACTCAATGGGTTCACCATCCTCGTCGTACACGTGCCCGGTGATGACGGCGGCGGGGACCATCTGGAAGGTAATGTCGGGAACTTTCTGCCCGGCGGAAAGAGTCAGCATGGCGCCTTGTCCCTCCGGCGTGCGCTGGCCGTATTGCTGCCTCACAAAACCCGTGCGCTGGGCTGACAAATAGTATCGGCCCGGGTTAAGCCCCTTCAACTCAAACCGCCCCATGGCATCGGTCTCAGCGGAACCTCCCTGGGACTCGTCATTGTTTCCCCTTCTATTTACCGCCGGCCATGCCTCCACAATGGCCTTGTGCAAGGGCTCGCCCGTGCCTGCCTTGATCACCACACCTTGAACAGTGCACAAGTCAGCGGGATTCGGAGTTGTGGCTTGTTGTGCCGGAAGGGCAAGTTGGAAGAACAAAGAAAGCAGAATGGTGAACATGGCCAAGTCCCTAATGCGCCCGCCCATTATAACTCACGTAGCGGCGGGGTTACCCGTCAGTTGACGGATGGTATGGTGTCATTTGGAATAGAGACCCCGTCGCAAACAATTGTCATTCCCGCGAAGGCGGAGGTGCGCTACGTTTGCTTGACCCTCTACGCCGTTTTGTGCTTACGATCGAATTTCCTTTACATCGAAAGTGGAATGTCAGATTCTTTGGCCGAAAAATTTATACGAGAAAGGGAGGCTAACCCATGAGTGTTTCCAGACGCGAACTCATTACTTACGGAGCAGCCGGCGCCTTGACCGCGCTCGCTCCGGGCAGTCCTGCGGGCGCCGAGGCGGCCTCGCAAGCCACGGGCTCCTCACCGAGCCCGAACCCAACGCCTGTGCAAGTGGCCACGGATGAGGCGACGCACACGGCGCCAGGTGGACTCGATGGTTATGACATGCGGGATGGCCTGAGGCCTCGGCGCTTGACCTTGGCGATGTGGGATCAGGCGTATGTGATGCGCCACATGCCGGGCGGAAGCTTCCATGATTATGATCGCGTCCTCGATGAAACGGTCGAACGCGGCTATAACACCGCGCGCATTGACCCCATGCCCGAGTGGGTCGACCTGCGCCAACCCGACCGCATCCTGGAGTGGGGAGACCCCCACCAGCCCTTCATGCCCTGGGGATGGAACACGGCGGTCAAGGGGCCGGCAGGGCTCTGGATCATCGACTTCGTCGAAAAATTGCACCAACGCCCATCGCTTAATTACACGCTGAGCGCGTGGTGGGGCATGCCGGGGCCCCCGCCGGCGCCCGTCGCGCCCGCCGCGCTCCGCGAGCCCGCCAACATGGCAGAGGGAGCGGAGATGTGGGCCGTCATGCTGACCGATTGGAAGCAGCGTTTCGGTTTCGATCGTCTCGTTTATGTCGATATCGCCAATGAAGTCCCCTACTTCTTCCCGGGGGTGCAGGAGAGGTTTAAGAAAGTGTCGGGCGCGAGCTGGCATGATTCTCCCGCCTTATCCGCCGCCCAAATTTCCTTCATGGCCGACGAAGTGAACAAGCCGTTGCGGCTGTTGCGGCGGGAATTCCCCGAACTGCGCTTCACCGCCTCGATTCACGGAGATCTGCGCTGGCTCGACATACCGGTGGAGCTTGACTGTCTCGATGTGCACTTCTACGCCGACGCGGACCCTCGCTGGACGGAGCGCACCCGCTTCCACGATTTTGCTGCCGATGGGATGTATACCAACAACCGCTGGTTTGCGGAATTCTCGGAACGCGCCACCAAGACGGCCGCCGCCATGGCGCCCATGCTGCGCGCCCGCCAAAGATTCAAGATGGGGGAGTTCGCCGGCTGGGCGGCGCGGCGGGGCGCTCCCTTGACAACCTCGGAAGCTTGGGCGTCCTGGTACTATTTCGACGACCCCCACCTGGACTGGGGCTGGCTCCTCGATTGGGCGAAGTGGTCGGTGGAGGATGCTATCGCCTGGAAATTTTGGGGCTGGACACCGCACAACTACGCTCAGCCGCAATTCGCCAATTGGCGGGATGTGAACTGGCACCGCACCCTGAATGAGCGGTTCTTGCGAAGCTAATCAGCAAGCGTTGCGCAGGCCTCCGACTTTGAGGTCTGCGGTTCTTCCGGTGCCATTTGACCGAATCTTGCGTGGCGAAGAAGTCGCGCCCCCAAGAGCTAATGTAGCCTTGCGGATGTTTCATGTATAATCCGATTCACAAATGCTTCTGACCTCGGGTGTCAAATTAGGTCCTTACGAAGTCCTTGCGCCGCTCGGCGCGGGCGGCATGGGTGAAGTGTATCGCGCCCGCGACACGCGCCTGAACCGCGAGGTGGCCATCAAGGTCCTGCCCGAATCCCTTTCGCAAGACCCGGACCGCCTGCGGCGTTTCGAACAAGAGGCGCGGACGGTGGCGGCGCTGAACCATCCCAACATCCTGGCCGTTTATGATTTCGGCTCACAAAACGGCACCCACTACATGGTCAGCGAACTGCTGGAGGGAGAAACGTTGCGCCAGCGCCTGGAAGAGGGCGTGCTCCCGCCGCGCAAGACGATTGATTACACCTTGCAGATTGCCAAGGGCCTGGCTGCCGCGCACGGCAAAGGCATCGTTCATCGCGACCTGAAACCGGAAAACCTGTTCATCACCAGGGACGGACGCGTCAAGATTCTGGATTTTGGCCTTGCCAAGGCGACCCCGATCGAGTCTTTCCCCGGCGGCCCGGCGAGCGCGCCCACCGCCGCGGAAACCAGTCCCGGCGTGGTGCTGGGCACCGTGGGTTACATGTCGCCCGAGCAAGTGCGCGGACAGGGGGCGGATGCCCGCTCCGATATCTTCTCGCTCGGCGCCGTCCTCTACGAGATGCTTACGGGTCAGCGCGCCTTCAAGCGCGACTCCGGGCCGGAGACTCTGACGGCGATTCTTAAAGAAGAGCCTCCCGAAATCAGCGGGGCCCCGAGCAACATTCCGCCGGGACTCGAACGTATTTTTCGCCGATGTCTGGAAAAGTCTCCGCTGGAGCGCTTCCAATCCGCCAGCGACCTGGCCTTCGCCGTTGAAACCCTCTCCGGCATATCGCCAGTGACCGCGAGCGGTCCGGTGGCGGCGCAGCCCGCAAAAAAACGCACCGTAGCAACCCTGGCCATCGTTTTGCTCATCGCCGCGGCAGCGCTGGCCGGGTGGCTCGGCGGGATAAAAAGTTCCAGGCAGGAAGTTCCATTATTCCGGCGCCTCAGTTTTCGCCGGGGAACGATTTATTCCGCGCGCTTCACCCCCGACGGCAAGTCGGTTGTCTACGGGGCGGAGTGGGACGGCAACCCTCTCCAGTTGTTTTCAACGGAGACTCAATTCGCTGAGTCACGCCCCTTGGACCTGGGGCGAGCTTATTTACTTTCCGTGTCGCCCTCGGGAGAACTGGCCCTCACGATTAACTCCAAGCTGCGTCCGCACGGCGGCGCACTGGGCACTCTGGCCCGAGCCCCCCAAGCGGGAGGAACCCCTCGCGCCCTCCTCGAAAATGTGCTTTGGGCGGATTGGTCGCCGGATGGCAACGATCTGGCCGTCGTGCGCGCCGTGGGGGCTCTAAACCGGTTGGAGTATCCCGTCGGCAAGGTGCTGTACGAAACGGGCGGATGGATTAGCCACCCCAGATTTTCTCCCCAAGGCGACCTGATCGCCTTTCTCAACCATCCCGTCTGGCCGGACGACCGCGGATCAGTGGAAGTTGTCGACTTGACAGGAAAGAGGACGGTGCTTTCGGAAGGCTGGGAAAGCGAGGAGGGAGTCGCATGGTCGCCCCAGGGGGATGAAGTATGGTTTACGGCCATCAAGTACGGACTGGCCCACGCCTTGTATGCCGTGACCCCTTCCGGCAAACAGCGGCTGGTGGAAAGGATTGCCGGCGGCCTGACCCTGATGGACATTGCCCGTGACGGCCGCGTGCTGATTACCCGGGACGACGAGCGCTACGGGATCATGGGGCTTGCCGCTAGAATGAATCAGGTACAAGACCTTTCCTGGCTTGACTATGCGGTCTCCGCGGATATTTCACCGGACGGGAAGATGGTGCTCTTTGATGAAGAGGGCGATGGGGGAGGCCCCAATTACTCCATCTTCCTTCGCAGGACAGACGGATCTCCGCCGACGCACTTGGGCGAGGGCACCGCCGGGGCACTTTCCCCCGATGGGAATTGGGTCATCTCATCGCTCCCCTCGACGCCTTCGCAGGTCACCCTTCTGCCCACGGGAGCCGGAAGTCCCCGGACGATCCAAAGATTCAATATCGAAGACTATGGGGTGGTCGATTTCTTTCCCGACGGCAAGCGCATTCTTTTTGCCGGGAATGAGCATGGGCACGCCATGCGGGATTACATTCAGGACCTAGAAGGCGGCCAACCCAAAGCTCTTACCCCCGAGGGGGTGGCCTCCATTTGGAAGACCCACCCCATTTCCCCGGATGGCGGGTCGGTGATCGCGCTTGACCCGGATGGGAAGCTTTATATTTATCCCACTCAGGGGGGAGACCGGCGGTTGGTGGGTGGCGAGGCGCCGGGCGACGTTCCCCTCCGCTGGTGCGCGGACGGGCAATCAATTTTTGTAACCCAGCCGGGGGAAATCCCCGCCCGGGTCTTTCGTGTGGATCTGACCACGACGAGCCGAAAACTCGCTGCCGAACTCTCCGCCCCCGATCGCACAGGATTGACTGGAATCCGCTTTATTCAGATTACCGCCGATGGAAAATCCTACGCCTACACCGTCAGCCGATTCCTCACCGAGCTTTACACGATTGAAGGGCTTAAATAGGGCAATAACTTACTTAACTCATCCACCTCTCTGGTTACCGATCCTCTCTTGAAAACTGTCATCCTGAGCCCGTTTTTTGGGCGAAGGACCTCGG
>PLWR01000336.1:0-1539 GCA_003165615.1 Acidobacteriota bacterium
CGGGAAGGCCATACGCCATCGCCCATAATGCCGAGGATCCCAGGCCTTCGGCTTTGGAAGGCATAATGAAGAGGTCGAGGCCCGGGAAAAAGTCCGCGAGAGCCTCGATCGAGCCGAGGCGGAGAATCCGCGTACGGTCGGGGCTGGCGCCGTTGATCAACTTGCCGCCGGGGATCATGGTTTCACCGCCGGCGAGTACCAGCCGTGCCTGGGGTAGTTTTTCGGCAAGCAGCGTCAGGGCCGCGAGCGCCAGGTCATGCCCCTTTTCCGGCGTGGATGCGCCCAGTAGGCCCACCATGAAGTCATCATCTTTGCATTGCCAAGACGTTCGCAGGCGCAGCCTGTCTGCGGCGCTGGGCAATTCCGCGGGGACTTCAATGCCATCCGGTATCACCGTGATCCGCTCACGGGGAACACCGGCCTGCACGGAAAGCTCCCGAATATTTTCTGAGACGGCTACCACAGCATGGCACGTGCGGCCGTATTTAAGGCGGTAGGTCCAGCGGTCAGAGGGGAAAAAGGTAACACGTCGGCTGGCAACGCGCCGGACGGGCAATCCCAGGGAGGCAAGCCAGGCGAGAGTTTGCCCGCGGCCATCGTGCGCGTGCAGGATTTGTGGCGCCCAGGTCTTGAGCTGCTGGCGCCAAAGTAGAATCCCGAAAGCGTGCCCAGGGTCAAACGCGGGCAGGGAGAAGACGCAAAAACCTTCCCGCTGCGCCCGTTCTTCCAGACCGCTCCCTTCCAGGCACACGATCACCTGCTCGTGCCCGCGCGCGCGCAAGCCCTGGGCCAGCATCAGCATTTGCCGTTGGCCGCCGCGCAGGCTTAAGCCAGTATCGATATGGATGATTCTGAGCGCTGGAGTTGCATTCATCGGTGTGGGTGCAGGCTCCTTCGCATTTCTTCCAACTTAGCGTATTTTCTCCGCACGTAGCGCGCTGCCATCCGGGCGATCAGGTAGCCCGGCGTACCATCGAGCATTCCCAAACGAAAAATGTACGAATTCAAGAAAATCCAGGGCGGACCCAGGGTGCGCCGCCAAAGGCTTACGTCCTCGCCCCGCGCAAACATTTCCTTCGCCGCCAAGTCCGTGTAGAACTCAATCCTCTGGTGGTGCTCCTCCAGAGAATTGCACGTGTAGTGGAGAATCTCCCCCGGCAGCGTCGCCACGGGACCGTTGACTACCACCGACTCATGCACATAAGCGCCCTGCCAACTTCCTCGGCGACGGTCGTAGAGACGAAGCTTGTAATCAGGATACCATCCCGAGTGCAGAATCCAGCGCCCCAGGTATTGTGCCCGCCGTGCAAACTGATAGCCGTCGGCGGTGGGATCGGCGCGCTTCCATTCCAGAACCGCAGCCTGCGCCTTGGGATCCAACTCCTCGTCAGCATCGAGACTCAGTACCCAATCGTGCCGAGCTTGTTCGCTGGAAAAGTTCTTTTGAACAGCGAAGCCCTCGAAGGCATGGGTGGTCACCCGCGCACCCAACCCTGCCGCAATCTCTCGCGTGCCGTCGGTGGAGTTGGAGTCAATCAC
>PLWR01000336.1:1546-6356 GCA_003165615.1 Acidobacteriota bacterium
GGCTGTCCGGCGCAATGAGGCCGGCAAGCGCGCCCTCCGAAATCAGGCCGGCGACGCGCGCAATGTCAGCGTACAGAGGCCGGTCTTTGGCAATGTGCGGCGAGACCTTGCGAACCAACGCACGGGCTTGCTCTGCCAGCTTTCCCGAGCGGAGCGGCGCGAGCAAGTCCAGAGCCTGGCAAGCGCAAAGCAGTTCGATGGCCAGAATATTTCTGACGTTGGCGATGACCGGTTGGAGCTTTAATGCGGCCGCCATCCCCATGCTCACGTAATCTTCCTTATTCCCCGAAGTCGGGATGGAATCAGCCGACGCTGGATGCGCCAGCACTTTGTTTTCTGAGGCCAGCGCGGCTGAGGCGACCTGCGCAATCATCAGTCCCGATTCCAGACCGGGTGAGTGAGCAAGAAACGCCGGAAGCTCGGAGGTGAGCGGGTTCACCATGCGGTCCACGCGCCTCTCAGCGATCCCGCCAAGCTGGGTCAGGGCGAGGGCCATCAGGTCAAGCGCCAGTGCCACCGGCTGGCCATGAAAATTGCCGCCGGAAATGACCTCCCCCGCGTCGGCAAAGACCAGTGGATTATCTGTGGCACTGTTCATTTCAATCTCGAAGACCTGGCGCGCGTACGCCAAGGCGTCACGCACCGCGCCGTGGACCTGCGGCATGCAGCGTAAGCTATAAGCGTCCTGCACGCGCGAGCAGCCTTGATGGGATTTGTTGATGGTGCTGTCGCGATTGAGCCGGGCGAGGTTGCGAGCGGAAGTGATCTGTCCGGGATGTGGCCGCGCCGCGTGTAACCGTTCGTCGAAGGCGCGGGTTGAACCGCGCAGGGCATCGAGCGAAAGAGCTCCGGCGACGTCGGCCGTATTGGCCAGATTCTCGGCCTCGCGCAAAGCCAGCAACGCGATGGAAAGCATGGCCTGGGTCCCGTTCACGAGCGAGAGTCCCTCTTTGGCCGCCAGAGTCAAGGGTTTCATGCGCAGCGATTTCAGCGCTCTGGCCGCGCCCTGACGCCGGCCCCGGAATACGACTTCACCCTCGCCGACAAGAGCCAAGGCCACATGGGCGAGAGGCGCCAGGTCACCACTGGCGCCCACGGAGCCCCTCCGGGGAACAACGGGATGCACGCCCTGGTTCAAGAATGCACAGAGCATTTCGGCAATGAGGGGCCGCACACCGGAAAGACCGCGCGCCAGCGTGTTGGCGCGCAACAGCAGGAGGCCGCGCGTCTCCGCCGTGCCCAAGGGCTTACCTACGCCGCAGCAATGGCTGCGCACCACATTCAGTTGCAGTTCGCGAGCCGCGGCCGGGTCAATGTGTTCGGTGGAAAGACTCCCCACCCCAGTGGTAACACCGTAGACCACCTGCTTTTCCGCGATGATCTTCTCCACCCAGGCACGCGACTTCCGCATTGCTACACGCGCGCGCGGCGATAGGCCGACGCGGTGATTCTCCAATACCACGGCGGAGAAATCGCGCCGCGTGAGTCGCTGGCCGTCAAGGAGAATAGTACGTGGCATGGTATCCTTACTCGGGACTCGGGACACGGGACTCGGATCCAAAACTGTGGGCTTCAATTGAGACCGGTGCGTGGAGGGGAACCCCTTGTTTTGCATGAAGCCCGAATCAATAGCTTTGTTTGCCCGATTCCGCGTCCCGGGTCCCTAGCCCCGAGTCCCTAGCCCCGGGTCTTGGGGTCCGGCGACAAACAAGTCGCGATATTTGTCAGGGAGGACACGCGGACGCCCCTCACGGTCGGTGATTACGTGCACGGTTTCCCCCTCCGCCAAAAGTTCATCGGTGGCTTGGCGGTAGACCTCATAGCCAAAAATCAGAACGCGTCGGCGCGTTTCCTTCAGACAAGTGCGAACCAGGATTTCGTCGTCATAGCGCGCGGGGGCCTTGTAGCGGCAACGCGCCTCGGCCACCATGATGTAAAGACCGTCCTGCTCTTCCATCTCGCGGTAGGCAAAGCCGTGCTTGCGGCAAAAGTCCGTACGCCCGATTTCAAACCAAACCATGTAATTGGCATAGTAAACCACACCCATCTGGTCCGTTTCCGCATAACGGACTTGCAGGGTGGTAGCGGTCCAGGCGGTTTCAGTTTTCATGTTCACCAGTAGCTCTCAAGCAGCAGCGGTTCCATTCCCTTGCAGTCTATAGCAAAACCTGAAATCCGCAAACTGGCTCGCGAGATTTGTGCGAGATTATAACAAGCTTTCGCCCAAGGCATCGACCGGGTTGGTGAGAACGCGACGAAGGCAGGCGAAGAAGCCTCGTAAGAGGGTTTCAAAAAAGCGGAGGTGTTCCTGTTCCGGAAGAATCTGAACCTGCACATTGGCCTCGCCGAAGCGGTCGACCTGGTGGAAAAACTCCTCGGCAGTGGGCCAGGACAGCGTCATGTCGGGATGCTTGGATGGTCGCCGTTCAAACTCAAACTTCCCCCGCTGGAGGAATACGGTCCACTCTAATTCCCAGTCCTCCACAATCCAAAGTGTGGTGATTTGAGATTCACGGATTTGCTGGCGTAAGACTTTGTCCTTCCCCATCAGAACGAACGTGCGTTGGATGATTCGGCGCGCAGCCCGCTTGGAAAGCGACGTGGCGGGGTCCTGGAGGGGGAGCGTCTCTTCTTGTGGCGGCGTATCGGGCATGTTATGCAAGATCTAACAGTACCACTTATCAGACCTTCCGAAAGCAAAAGTTAGGTGGGCGGAAACGCCAGCACGGCGAGGGAATTATGGCTCGAGGATTCCATTCAATAATGGCTGACAGCCGACAACTAATAGCCGACAGTAGGAACCGGAGGCTGTGAGCTGTCAGCTCATCGGGCGGCCACACCCTTTACGTTCTTGCGGATGAATTCGACAATGGTTTGCGTGGACGCGCCGGGCTGAAAGACCTCGGCGACGCCGGCTTGCTTTAAGCCCGGGATATCCTCATCGGGGATGATACCGCCCACAACCAATAGGACCTCATCCGCGCCCTCGGCACGCAGCAACTCGCAAATGCGCGGAATAATGGTGTTGTGGGCGCCCGACAAAATCGAAATGCCGATGGCGTTGACGTCCTCTTGCACGGCCGCGCTGGTGATTTGCTCGGCAGTCTGCCGCAAACCGGTGTAGATGACTTCCATGCCGGCATCACGAAGGGCTCGCGCTACAATCTTGGCGCCGCGATCGTGTCCGTCCAAGCCAGGTTTGGCAACTAAAACGCGAATTCTGGATTCGTTCATAATCCAAACACTAACTTCAAATCGAGCGAGAAGCCAGGGAGCAGATCATGGTCTTCGAGCATCTCATGCTCGCGGCGGACAAAGCTCCCACCGTCGGCGCGGAAAACCTGCACACCTCGGGTCTTGGGATAGAAGACCCAAACCGCCTTGGCTCCGGCGGCGAGATACTGTTTGACCTTCTATGTTAATCCCTCCGCCAGATCGGATGGCGAGACAACTTCGATGGCGAGCGCCGGAGCGCCCTGAATACGTCTGTCCAGGTCAATTTCACGCATCCGGTCGGCCGGAACGAAGGAGACATCCGGGATCCGCACTGTCTCGGGCGAGAGTTGATAGCCGGTCTCCAAGAAAACTCTGCCGAGCTTTCGTTCTTCGACAAAGTTCCCCGTAAGGCGGGCAATGTTGTCTCTTACCCAATTATCTCTCGGCATTGGCTCGGTCATGGTGACGACTTCCCCCTCGTTGAGCTCATAAAGGACTCCTTCCTTGAATAGGGAGTTGATCGAACTGTTCAATCGTTAGGGGGGTCTTGGTTGCCATGTAACACTCTCCCTTTGATCCTACTCTAGGTTCAAAGTTGGTGTGCAGTTCGCCTTTTCTTGCCACTTGCTACTATTCTATCGAAACGCCGGCTCCTCGTAAGTGCCGAAGACCTTGCGCAGCACGTCGCACATTTCCCCCACGGTTGCGTAGGCGCGCACGCATTCCAGGATGTAGGGCATCAAGTTCGCGTCCGTCGCGGCGGCGCTTCCCAGTGACTCGAGCGCCCGCTGGACGCTGGCATTATCGCGCCTTTCCCGAACTTCCTCCAGCTTTTTGACTTGGTGGCGCGCCACGCTATCGTCAATCACCAGCAGCTTGATGGGGCGTTCCTCTTCTGTCACGTAATCATTGACGCCCACAATGATCTTTTCCTTGCGCTCGATAGCTTGCTGGTAAGCATACGAGGCGTCGTGAATCTCCTTTTGCGGGTATCCGCACTCGAGGGCGGGCACCATGCCCCCCATGGCGTCAATCTTCTGGAAGTAATCGTAACAAGCGTGCTCCGTTTCCAGCGTCAACTTTTCGATGAAGTAGGAGCCGGCCAGCGGATCGACGGTTTGGGTCACGCCGCTTTCGTGGGCCAGCACCTGCTGGGTGCGCAGGGCGATGGTGACGGCTTCTTCGGTCGGCAACGCCCATGCTTCATCGAGGGAATTGGTGTGGAGCGATTGGGTTCCGCCCAGCACCGCCGCTAGCGCCTGAAGGGTGGTGCGTACGACATTGTTATAAGGCTGTTGCGCCGTGAGCGAGCAGCCCGCCGTCTGGGTATGAAATCGGCAGAGCCAGGAGCGTGGATTGGTGGCGCCAAACCGCTCCCGCATGACCCGCGCCCAGATTTTACGTGCCGCGCGGTATTTCGCGAGTTCCTCAAACAGATCGCTGTGGGCGTTGAAGAAGAAACTAAGACGCGGCGCGAATTCATCCACCTGCATGCCTGCGCGTCGCACCCACTCCACGTATTCGATTCCGCCGCGCAGGGTGAATGCCAGCTCCTGCACGGCCGTTGAACCCGCTTCGCGAATGTGATAGCCGC
>PLWR01000349.1 GCA_003165615.1 Acidobacteriota bacterium
CGCAGAGCTTTGCTACCGGCGGCTGGGGCCCCGACGAGTTATTCAGGAAGCCTGGCAGTGGAGAGATGGGCGCAAGCCTGAAAGACACTCACTATAGCTTTGAAACCCCATGCGGAGCCTACGGACACTTCAAAATCACGCGGTATCTGTTGCGCGTCACGCGCGACAGCCGCTACGGCGATAGCATGGAGCGGGTTCTGTATAACACCATCCTGGGGATCAAGGAACCCCAAGGCGACGGCCATGTCTTTTACTATTCGGACTATCACCCCTCGACGCAGAAAATCTATCATGGCGACAAGTGGCCCTGCTGTTCGGGAACAACACCCCAGGTGGTGGCGGATTATGCAATCAGCGCTTATTTTCGGGCTGCGGACGGAATCTACGTAAACCTCTTTACGCCCTCGGAGGTGAGTTGTAAGCTCCAGGAAACCCCTGTCAAGCTTATCCAGAAAACCACCTATCCGGAATCGGATTCCACCGAATTGCTCGTGGAAACTGCGGCTCCGATTGATTTCACGATTTACGTACGCATTCCGGGCTGGTTGCGGTCACCCGCGCAAATCGCCGTCAATGGAAAACCTCTCTCCCTCGATGCGCAGCCCGGAAGCTTCGCGTCGATTCGCCGCCGCTGGCAAACGAACGATGCAATTCAGCTTCAGATGCCTTTCTCTTTCCGCATGGAAGCCATCGATGCAGAGCACCCGAACACCGTCGCACTGATGTGGGGACCGTTGATGCTCGTGGCGCTCGACTCGCCCTTGGAGATTGCCCGCGAATCATTATCGGTATCTTCCGGGGGAGTGAAGCCGGCGGCGCATTCGCCGATGACTTTCCAAATGCCCCGAGCCCAGGGAGCGCTGCGTTTCATGCCCTTCTACCGAGTGCAGGATGAAACGTATACAACCTACGTCCAGGTGACGTAGCGCGGATCTTCATGGGGCTGGGAAATATTGTCGGAATTACCAGAACTGCAGGGTTCAGCCGCACCCTTCCAGACCCGTGATGAAGAATCCGGGGTAGAAAGGCTGACTCTTCCGCTGGGCGCACGCTGCCCTACGTCCTCAGATCAATGTCACCGTATGAAATCGCTGCGGTGCTTCTGGCGGAGAGGTAATGGTCTTCCGGGCGCCATCTGCTTCCACTTCTGCCGCGACGTAATAATCGAGTAATGGCCCCGCGCTTTCGTGCCATTGAAGTTCGGCGGAGTACGTGCGCCTTTGGACCAACTTCATGGGCGCAGGGCTCCAGGCTTGTGATTCCTGCAAGCGCGTGAACAGCGTGGCGCGCAGCACCTTGGCGGGTCCGGGAACCACCACATTGATTCGGACGTGCTCCCCTTGGCGGAGCAAAGTGGGGCGTGTGGGCACAAAGGCCCGCGGCGCGGCCTTGCCATCAGCCAAGCGCGATTCCGCAAGTGTTCGTTCCACTTCCGGCGGCAGTTCCCCCAGAAACTCTTTCATCGAGGCACGCAGCCGATACAACGCCAGGCGCTCATACTTGTTGTGCATCGAAGCCAGTTGCCCCTGATCTTCGCGAGTACTCACGATTTCCTGATAGTCCAGAAATACTTCCCCGACCTTGGGCGCGAGTTGCAACCAGAGTGGCACGCCTTCTGCCAGGATCAGTTGACGCGCTTCGGCGGCCTTGTTTTGCTTCTTCAGTTCACTCGCCTGTTGCAGCTTCAGGTGCAGGTTGTGGGCCAGCGTCCATGACTGGGAATAGGGCGTGAGGAATTCCACAAACCGCGACAGGTAATTCAGCCGCTCGTGTTCCGCCGGGCTGGAAGCAGCGTCCGTCAGCGCGCGAAGCTGCCGCCCCACTTCGGCTTGTGATTTCAAAACGCTTTCCGAGGGCACGTGATCGTCCCAAAACGTAAAACCTTCAGCATAATCGCCGGAGTATTCATTGACTTCGCTGTGACCATCTTTCTTTAGTTTCCCCGTCCACGTGCAGAGAATCAGCCGGTCGCGGTCAGTGTCCTCGAGGATTTTGGCCAGTGCCGAAGCTCTCGGCGAGCGGGCCTGGGCACCGGCGAATCGCTGGAAGAATTGGGTGGGGGCCAAGCCCTTATCCCACGAGTTGGCGGATTGAAAGCCCGCATCAATATCCATAATCCGATGCCGCCAATGTATCCCCATCAGCCCATTGCAACCGTATTGTTCCGCCAGATTCATATCCCGCACGAAGCGCTCCACGTGGAATTGCGGCAGCCACATTGCCGGATCATCCTCCAGCCACGGAATCGGCCAGCGGTCGCGGCCTTCGAGCTTCCCAAACACTTCGCTGATCGGGTCCCAGCCCAGGTTGTCGCTCAACGAGGAGAAAACCACATCCTCGGGCAGAGCCTTATGAAAGTACTCGAAATGCCGAACCACTCCGCCCCAACCCGAAATCACCATGCGCTTCTCGGGCGCGTGACGTTTCAAGAAGTCATACGCTTGTTTGAAAGGAGTGACGGAAATAGGAACGTTTCCCTTCTGGCTGGCCCAGTTCATCCCTTCGTCTTCCCACAACCACACGTAATCCACCATGGGATAAGCTTCCAGCAGGCTGCCCAGACGGGTTTCCAGAATATCTTTTGCGGTTACCGACTCCGGATCGATGCGGGGACCAGCATTCTTGGGATCATCTGGCCGACGCGCTTCCGGCGGCGTGGCGCCGAAAATCTCATCGGGAATCTGGTAGGGCTCAAACCCCACGCCCGTCCTGATGCCCAATTGCTTTGCATACCCATAAGCTTCGCCCCAAAGCCGCTGCGCAAGTTCGTGCGCCTCCCAAGGGCCCCGCGCCTGTGTGGCGGCATCCGTTCCAAAGATTTCATCCGCGAAAAAGTCAGCGCCGCCCATGCCATAGCGCGAAGTTGGTTCCGGCAGATATCCCCAACGGTTGGTCGCCGAAGTATCGATGTAACCTTGGTGGCCGACTCCGGCATACTCAAAGGAAAGGAATGGCTCCGTCCATTGGTTTGTGCCGGAATAAACATGCACTCCCAGAGTGTTAAACCGCATTCGCACCATGGCTTCCAGGTACGCGCGCCAGTCTTCGCGGTTGTAAACTGTGACGCAATTCAGGAAGTCCGGCCAGGGCACCAACCCGCGCGTCCGGAAACGAGGCTGCACCTGCCAAGGGTGGCCGCCGAGAGGTAGATTCAGTGTGCGCGCCGGCTCCAGAGGGTAAACCTCTCCATCCAATCCAAAAAACGCCCCTTGCCGCTCCAGAAAATCAAACACACTGTAGAGGATTGCCTGCTGAGTGGCGCCGGAAAACTCAATTCGCAGAGGTTCGCCGAGGGCGGCCGCCGTTGAGATCTCGTAGGATTCAGGATTCCTGATGCTCTCGCGGCTGGTGGAAAACGAGAAGATCAGGCTCGCCGCGGGAGGTTGCCCTTGCCCGGCGACGGCCTGTATAGGTTCCCGGACAAGACCCAGGTTGCGAAGACCGCGCGCCAATTCGCGCGACGCCAACTGCTGCTGAAACCCCGAGTTGGCCTCGCGGACAATCCAAATCGGGACCTTTCCCCCGAAAGTAGCTCGCATCGTGAGGGTATTCGAACTTGGCGCCGGGCGGTGCGGCGTCTGCGGCGTGTTCAGCGGTTCAGCCGATGAAACTCCCGGGAGCAATGGCGCGACTCCCAGCCCGAGCGCAGAGTTGCGAAGGAATTGACGACGTCCAATGCGTAGAAAGGGATGCATGGTAAGACTCCTTGGGAAAATAAGATTGCAAAATGATTTGGGGTTTCGAATTGCATTGTGAGGGCATCAACTTGGCCCGAATTCCTGGCCATAGGTTTGGACGGGCGAGGTTAACCGGCTCCGGTAGTGTCCTATTTTTAATATAGCGCCGCCCTTCGGGACGGCAAATGCCGGGCTAAAGCCCGGCGCTACGCCGCGAGTTAGGACACCACTCAGGCTCCGCATTTCTCAGCTCTTCTTTTCCAGCACCAGGACCCAATCGGCGAAGGTCGGAGCCATGGGGGGCTGCCACGAGCCGGTGGAATCCGGCGTCACGCCACCCAGATCGTGCTCCATTCCCGACTTCGGATCGAAATAGAAGGCGCGATAAGAGACACCGGGTTCTATATTTTTCACTGTTGGCGATTTCCAAGCCGGGGAAGGAATGAAGATCACTCGAACCTCCCCGGGAATTCCCGCGGCATAAGGCTGCTCGTAGTTCTCCTTGCTCCAGTGGGGGTCCGCCCACTCCGGATGCGATTCGAAGCGCCACCAGGCGTAACGCATCAACAATCCCTTGCCCAGTCCGATATGTTGCGAGCCAGGGAGTTCCGCGGCCACCTCCCAGGGCACATTACCCCAATTACCTCCATGCGGGGAAGGGCCATAGGCGTGCTCACGAGTGTTCACTTGCCAAATGCCATTCGCGCCGTAGGTGTGGCCTCCCGCTCCATTCAGGATGCAGGTCCAAAACATAAAACGTTGAATCTCCTGCCGGCTGGCTTCCAGAATCCCCTCGTAGCACACTTCCCCGGCGAGCACCGGCATGCGCGGAGTCTTTAATAATGAGCCGGTGATCTCATTCTCGGTGTTAGGGATGCTCTTGCGATCGCTGTGGCCGGTTTGCAGCATGTCGAAATCAATCACTGACTGATCTTCCACTTGATTTCGGGCGTTGTCAGTGGGATGAATTGTCACCGCGTGGTGGTAGGGATCAATGCTGCGAACATATTTTCCAATTTCCGTCCAGCCCGCCTTTTGAGCGGCTGCGTCCTCCTTCTTGGTTTTCGAAAGGTAAAAGGGCATGGCTCCCTCACCCGCCAAACACCAGACCACCGGATAAGCTCCCCAGCGGGCGATCAGATATCGCCAATGTTTCTTGAGTTTGGGAACTCCCATGATCGGCAGGAAGTAGCCCCAGCAAGCAACAATGCAAGGGGTCAAGCCACTCTCGACGAGGTGCCGGATGCGTAAATCGGCCGCGTCAAAGTATCCGGGATTGATACGCGTGTAACCTGCTTCCCAGGGGAACCCCGCTTCGTTCGCTCCCCGCGGGTCGAAGGGCGGCATGTCAGGATATAACCCGGCGATGATTTGAATGACCGTGAAGCCTTTTTTCACACGGTCGACCGCTAACTCCTGGAAGTCCTCCGGCCAGCGCAACCGGCTGCAAAGGCCCATCCACCACGTGTCGCCGAGCCAGAAGAAAGGCGTCCCATCTTCGTGTTCAAAATGGCGTTGGTCGGCGGCGACGCGGATGGGGCCGTGCTTCCGCAATGCGTTTTCTCCCTGGTAAGCCGAAACCTCCAGCACACCTCGATGTCCGTGTAGATCCCCGCTGTCGCTCGCGACGGTCCGGTAAGTGTAATGGCCGGCACTTGTGGGTGAGTATCGAATCCGCCAGGTTTGTTCGCCCGCCCAGAAAGCCGGAACTGTTTGCTCGTGCCCTTGCGGGTCCGTAAGCACCACGTCCAACTCCACATCGTTAAAGGGGTCGGCATATGCTTTCTCCGAGCTGTAGGACCATTCCACCACGCAGCGGGCAATTCCATACCGTGCCGGATCATCCAAGTCGTGGTTTTTCCCCTTGGCGACTTCCTTCCCCCCACTGCCCACCACGGCCGTGTTCGCCGCCACGGGGACGGACCCAGTCGCCAGCGTCACTCCCGCTTTTTCCAAAAAAGACCGACGGCTGACTTTGTCCATTCCATCCTCTCCCTTGTGGTCAAGGTCTCTGGTCTTTAAAGTGGCCTCGCAAATTGTGCCCGTCTGTTTCCGGAGTTAAGGGGAACTTGATCGGCTTCCGGTCACGCTGCGAGCGATAGAGTGCTTCGAAAATTTCCACGGTTTTACGGCCTTCTACGCCCGGGACGGCGGAATCGCGGCCCGCCATGACGGCCTTCAAGAAATCGGAGATTTGGAGTTGGTGATAGTATTCGACGGCATCAATGGTTAGAAAGAAATCAGTGTCTTCCTTCCGCCACTTCTTCAATAATTCTTCCTCTCCCGGCACGGTCCACAGATCATTGAGGGGAGGTTCAGTGATGTTCGACATTCCGGCAATGAACATGGCGCCGCCATCGGTTTGGACCCCAATGGAAGCCCCGTTGCTGCCGTGCACATATACTTTTCCGTAGAGCGCAGGGTTTTGGGAATTGCTGACCATGATGTTGCCAAGCGCCCCGTTCTTGAAGCGCAGCACCGCCACCGCGGTGTCCTCAACCTCAATGTAAGGGTGATTGAGGTTGGCCCAAAATCCGAAAAGTTCTTCGATCTCTCCCATATACCAATGAAGCAGGTCAAGTTGGTGCGGCGCCTGGTTTACAAGAACTCCGCCCCCTTCGCGTTGCCACGAACCGCGCCAGGGGTCACTGTGGTAGTAGGCCTCGTCACGCCAACCATACATGGCCACGGATCCAAGGATCGGTCGGCCCAGTTTGCCATCGTCAATTGCCTTCTTGACCCGCGCACACGGAGCATAGAATCTCCGCTGTGAGATCATCCCCACCTTCACCCCGTGCTCTTTCGCCGCATTGAGGATGGCGTCGCAATCCTCCAGCGACGATGCCAGAGGCTTTTCGATCAGGACATGAACTCCCGCCTTGGCGGCCTTGGTGGCGTGCAAGGCGTGCAACGGGTGGGGCGTACAAATTGTAAGAGCCTGTACGCCCTCGCGGGCAATCATCTCCTCGACGTCGCAATAGGCTTTGACGTTGTAGGCGGTAGCAAATTGTTCGGTGCGGGCCAGGTCTCTGCCGCAAGCGGCAACGAATTCGGACTCCGGCGCGCGGCTGAGCGCTTTGGCATGCAGGTGCCCGACCTTCCCACAGCCGACGATGGCGGTTTTGAGCGCTAACATTCCAGGATAACCTTTAGCAAGCCAGGCTCACTGGCATATAAGCGATTGAACCACGTTGCGCCTTCCGCCAGAGGAGGGGTGGCGCTGACCAGCGGTTCCGTTTTAATGGCCCGGCGGCCGAGCATTTCCAAACAGGCCGGGTATTCACCGCTACTGGCACAACTCCCTGCCAGCGTCAATTGCCGCGTCACTACCGCTTGCAGCGGGATCTCCACGGAAGGGCGGAGATTTCCCACCAAGGTCAGCGACCCGCCTTTACGCAGGCTGGCGGCTGCCGTATTGACGGTTTGACTCAAACCAATCACCTCGAGGGCAACGTCAGCCCCTCGCCCGTGAGTTTGGCTCCGCACCTCTTGAACGACGTCGCACTCATCTGCCTTCAAGCCAACGTCCGCGCCGAGCGTCAGCGCCAGCTTTAACTTCTGCGGCTCTAAATCCACGGCAATGATCTTTCCACACCCCGCGACGCGCAGGGCCTGCACCACCAGGAGGCCAATCATGCCTGCCCCCACCACCACCGCGGTGTCACCAAGAGAAACGGGAGTGCGCTCCACCGCGTGCACTGCCACGGAAACCGGCTCGACCATGGCGGCCTGTTCGAAGGTGACGGAGTCGGGGAGGCGATACAAAATGCGCTGGGGTACGGCAACGTATTCGGCGAAAGCTCCGTTTTGACAGTAGTCTTGGCACGAGACCCCCAACACGCGGCGATGGTCGCAGAGGTTTATCAACCCGCGCTGGCAATACCAGCACGTGCCACAAAAAATGGTCGAATCGAAAGTTACACGGTCACCTTTGTTCCAATCCTTGACCTGCTTCCCCACTTCGGCAATCACGCCGGCAGCTTCGTGGCCCATGATGATGGGCGGGCAGCGGCGCCCGGTGGAACCGTCCATTCCGTGCACGTCGCTCCCACAGATCCCACACGCCCGCACCCTGACCAGGACCTCATCGTCACCAATCTGCGGGTCGGGCGCGTCTCCGTAAACCAGGTTCTTGTATTCCGTCAGTGTCAGAGCTTTCATGATTTCAAGAACCTTATCCCTTCCCACTCCCGCCGCACACTTTGGCGGTTACCATGTTGCTATATCAGTTACAACATCCGCCCAACACTATACCGCAGAATCTGGGAGGGTGGAACGTCGGCAAGACGCTGGCTCTGCAAATCCTTCCGAGCTACAATACCACTCCCCATTGCGGCGGATGGAAGTCCTGTCAATGGCAGACTGACATTTGGCTATTCCATCCTGTGCTGTGAGATATTCATTCCTAATGCGGGAGCAGGTTTCCGCGTGCCACCAGCGCAACGAACCTTTCTCTCCAGGGAAGATCGTACACCGAGGTGAACCCATGATGAAACGACGGCATTTTCTGACCCAATCCCTAGCTGCGGGCTCGTTGGGCTATGGGTTGAATGCGGGCGCAAAACCCCTGTTGGGCCAGTCGCCGGAGCAGAATCACAAGGTAGCGAAGGAAGGGTATGCCCGCTTTGAGGAATTGAATGGGGCCCTGGACCGGGCAGCCATGGAGCGGGGATGGGCGACCCAGGTTGACCCCAGCTACCATCACGCTCCGCAAGCGGCCATCGAGGCTTTCAAGGACCGTAAGTTCGGCATAAGGATTCACTGGGGCCTCTACTGTCTGATTGGCAGTGATGCGTCTTGGGCGCTGGCGGGGGCCAACAAGCAGTTTTGGGACATGTACAATGTCCTCTACCAGTTCTTCAACCCGACGAGCTTTGATGCCGACGCGTGGATGGATTTATTCGAGCAAGCAGGCGCCAGGTATTTCACCTTCACCACCAAGCACCATGACGGGTTTTCCATGTGGCCGACCAAAGTCATGCAGGACTCCATCAAGCTGACCCCCAAGAGTTTTGGCTTTGGGGGAGTTGAATACACGGAGAAGGTGGTGCAGAGCTATAGCATCCAGGATGGGCCATACAAGAAAGACATTGTCCGAAGCATGGTGGATGCCGGCAGAAGGAAGGGGATGGGAATCGGCCTCTATTACTCGCACGTCGATTGGCACGATCCTGCCTATGCCTGGGATCCCTTCAATCAATACTACGACCCACATTTCACGCCGGAGTCCGACCCCGCGCGCTGGCAAACATTTATCGCTCATGAGCGCGAGCAGTTGCGGGAACTGATGGCGGAATACGGAAAGATCGATTACCTCGATTTTGATATCGGCTGGCCCCAGGCCGCAGCCGAGGATCTTGCCGGGATCACCATGATGGTCCGCAAGATGCAACCAGACGTCATCATTCGGGGCCGAGGGATCGGCGCTTATGGCGACTACTACACCCCAGAGAGAGAGATTCCCGGGGGCCCCTCGCAAGGGGTTTGGAAAGTCATCTATCCCTGCGGCGAGGCATTTTCCTACCTCCCCAATGACCTGTACAAGCCCGCCGAGTGGATCGTTGAAAGCCTCATCGGAATTACCGCCAAGGGTGGAAATTTTGAAGTCGGACTTGGCCCGATGGCCAGTGGGGAGTGGCCGCCGGAAACCGTGGAACGCTTGAAATATGCGGGAAACTGGTTGCGCGTAAATGGCGAGGCGATCTACGGCACGCGCCCGCGCAAGGTTTGGCGCGAGGGAAAGAACGTGTGGTTCACCTCCAGCAAGGATGGGCGATACGTGTACGCCATCAGCATCGGCTGGCCGGGGGAGACCTTCACCACTCAAGCAGTGCGGGCCGTGAAAGGGTCACAGATTTTGATGCTCGGAGTGGACCAGCCCCTGAATTGGCGGCAAGACGGCGCAACCCTGAGCGTCACGATTCCTACGTCCATCGCCAGTCACAAACCGTGTCAGCAGGCCTATGCGTTTAAGATTCTGGCGGAGCCGGAGTGATAATAAAGGGCCGCCGATCGCAGCGGAAAAGCTCCGCTCGCTCACCCTGCAACGACTTTCCGTGAAATACAGGGGGCTCATAATGTCCTTGACAAGTGGAGCCAATTCACCTACATTGGTTAATGAGAAGAGCCCCTCTTAGCCACGCCTTTAGTCATCTGAACTAAGTCTGGTTATCTCGCACTACATCAGCAAATAAAGACAACCCAGGAGGTTGTCATCTACGTCTGCCATCTCTCAACGTCCCTCACCCTGGATGGCGGTTGACGTTTATGGCGATTTGCCTGGCCTGGCGAAGTCTGCCGGGGTGACACAAACTGCTCTGGGACTGGCATCCATGGGCGTCTCGGGCGATATCCCGGGAAACTTTAACCGCAAGTACAACATGAGGGAGCGGGCCCTTGAGGCCGCCCCAACCGAGAGGAACAGAGAAACATATGGCAACAAAACTTTTCGTAGGTAACTTACCCCATAGCACGACCGATGCAGGTCTCAGTGAATTTGTAACCAACGCAGGCTTTCAAGTGGCCTCCGCCGTGGTGATTCGCGACAAGATGACAGGGTCTCCGCGCGGCTTCGGCTTTGTCGAACTCGCCGACGGCGAGGATGTTCAACGGGCAATCGCCGGCTTGAATGGCCAGGCGCTCGATGGCCGCCCTTTGACTGTCAATGAAGCTCGTCCCCCACGTACAGATTTCGCCCGCCCCCGCGGTGGTGGCGGTGGTGGTGGCGGCCGAGACAATTTCAGCCGCAGACGAGATTACTAGGATCAGGAAGTCTCGCGCCGACGGGTTGGGTTTCGGAAAAACCAATGATCGCCCTACGGGGTGTCGGCACGCTGCGGAAAACTTTTGACAACGCCGTGTCGGGCGGACCCGTCCCGGCGTTGTCGATAACAAGAGGCAGAGAGGCCAACGGGTGGTCGGCTAATTCCTATCACCCGTTATACTAAGCCCCCTCGCCGTGTTTGTCCGGGGTGGCCGGGCGCGGGGACAACTTCGCGAGAGAGGAAGATCAAAAATGGAGCTTCCACAAGGCATCGACAGCAAGTTTCGGTTCATCCTGGTGGCTGCCAAGCGCGCCCACCAATTGATTGGCGGGGCCAAAGCGCGGGTTCAGAGCGAAAGCAAAAAGGTCATCGTCATTGCCCAACGGGAAGTTAGCGCGGGACTCGTGCCCTTTATGTTGCAGGATGGCAAAGGTCACGACCTCGACCGAGCCGCGACCGTGAAAATAGGGTAGACCGGTCTCAGTTTCATACCGTGGCGCGCTCCGATGGCTTCCACACCACCCTGGCTCCGGTGGATTCGCACTCCGATTAAAGAGGCGCCATCGCGGGCCGCGGTAATCTACTTCCGCAAATAGCTATCCGTTCCACTCAGCCAATCGTAGCGGATGGGGCTGAACACTTCGATGACGCTCGAATCTTCCATCGCCAAAGCACTGTGCGGAAGGTTGGAGGGAATTATCAGGACTTCGCCGGCGCGCACCGTCACTTCCTTGCCTTCCAATTCAAACTTCACCGCGCCTTGCATCACCATGCTGATCTGCTCGCTTTCGTGATGGTGAAGGGGCACCACGCAACCCGCGGAAAGCCCGAGATTAGCCACCATCGCTTTTTCGCCAGTAACATACCTTCTCGAAAACTTGTCGTTCATCATCTCTTTCTTGACATTATCCCAAGCTAAATGCTGCATTGAACGCCTCCCGTTAAGTTTTTCGGTGATATGATTCCCCAGGATCCCTGCTCCGGGGCCGATGGATCATTGTACGATGGATCATTGTACACGCCGGGGGTTGAGTTTCACGCTAAAATAGCGGGCGGGCAAAATGGAGAAAGGCGATTTCACCGCGGCGGCGCTGAGACGCAGAGAAGCGCGAAACTATAAATCGATACGCTGACTTATGCTTTCCGTCACCACCTTGCACGTGCCGCTCACCTCGGGTTTTCTACACCTCATCGATTTCATCGCGCTATTTTATCTGGTGCTGCTTTTCTGGATTCCCTTCTACTGGTTTGTGTTTCATCCTGCCATTCACTTCTGGCGGCGAGTGGGCAATCGCGCCTTCTGGGTGGCGCTGCCGGTGTGGCTGGTTTTCGCGGTGGGCATTATCACGGCGCGCCACGAGCTGCTGGCGGGGCGAGTGGAGCGTAACGCGCTGACCTGGGCCGTGGGGGGCATTCTATTCATCGCGGCAAGCTGGCTTGACGTCCAAACGCGGCACACCTTCGGCTGGCGGCGCCTGGTGGGCCTGGCCGAACTGAACCCGCAACATCGCTTGTGCGGTGTGATTCGCACCGGGGTTTACGGGCGCGTACGCCATCCGCGTTATCTGCTCTACATGCTGATGATCCTGAGCATGGCTTTCCTGACCGGAGCGCAGGTAATTTTTTTGCTGGCATTTCTGAACGTCCTGTTGTATCAAATCCTCGCACCGTTTGAGGAGCGCGAACTTCTGGACCAGTACGGACCGCAGTATGAAGACTATCGGCGGTCGGTCCCACGGTTCGTGCCTCATCTCAGGCGGACGCCCGCAGCCCTCATATCGTCATGAACGGGAGGTTTCCATGTTTTATCGTTTTTCCGTCTTCCTGCTGGTCGCCGTGAGCATGGTGACTGTATCTCTTTGGGCCCAGCAGCCCTGCCCCACGTTTACCGTTGCCGTCGGCACCGATGAGGACGAGTTGATGATGGCCATCAATGGCGCGGAGAATCCGCAGGATCAACTTGCGGCCCTCGATAAATTCGCGAAGAATCACGCGGACTCCAAGTTTATGCCCTGCGTGAATGAATACTATGCGAGCGTCAACTTGAAGTTGAAGGATTACGACAAATCCATCGAATACGGGGAAAAGGACCTGGCGGCGAATTACCAGGATCTGAGCCTGCTTTTAACCCTGATGCGGGCCTACGCCTCCAGCACCAAGGTGAGCGACACGATCTTCGCGGTCATCAATAAAGTCCCGGATCAGGCCAAAGAGGAAACGGGTAGTCCCGCGCACCCTTTGCAGGCCACCGACGAGGAGTGGGCCAAGATTCAGAAGGAGGCCCGGGAACAGAACAAGGATAGCCACGATTACGCCGTGTGGGCATTCTTCCAGGTTCTGCCGCGCGTCACCGATCCGGGGAAACAGATTCAAGAGCTCGATTCATTCCTCAAAACCTATCCTGAGGTGGAGAAGGACGACGCGACTCAGGTCAACTCCTTGTACTTTCAGGCTTATCAGCGGCAGGGGAACCTGGACAAGACGGTGGAATTCGGGGACAAAGTCATCGCCACGGACCCGAACAATGTAGGGGCGCTCAACGCCATGGGCTTAATCTATGCATTCTACTTGCCCCACCCGTCCCCAGAAAAGGGGGCGGTCTACGCGCAGAAAGCCTTGACTGCGGCGCAGGGGCTCAAGAAACCCGATGGCGTTGACGATGCGGCGTTTAAAAAGGACCAGGACAACAAACTGGGCACGGCACACCTGACGCTGGGGTACGCCGGCCTGATCAGGGCCGAAAAGACAACGAAGTTGACGCCGGCGATTGATGAATTGAAGCTCGCCAGCACACTCCTGGACGGCAATCCGGCGCTCCAAGGCCAAGCCCTCTACTTCCTGGCCTATGCCTACGAGCGGGGATACCCTGCCAACCACCGGGGAGCCTTAGATGCCTTGAACAAGGCGGTGAACTTGCCGGGACCCATGCAAGGCCAGGCGCGCGCCCTGCTCGCCAAGGTCAAGGCGGCGGTTAAGTAGGCATCCATTTGGGATTGTTTACACGGGGGCAGAATCACCAGGGTTCGCCCCCGGCTTGCCCTGCCGTTTCCAGAACCAATACACCACAGTACCCACGCCGAGCATGACGGCGCCGCAACCCGCCTCCACCGGCTCTTCCATCAAGGTGTTCATCAGGAACCACGCTGATCCCAGCACGAAAATGAGGGGCACGCAGGGGTATCCGAAAACTCGATAGGGCCTCGGCACGTCCGGCCTGGTACGGCGCAGCACCACCACCGCCAGCGCCGTCAGCGCATAAAACACAAATGCCGCGAAGATCGCATAGGTGAAAAGCTGTTCGTACGTTCCCGCCGCCACCAAAGCAATCGCCCAGACGCCCTGCACCAGCAGTGCCACGTGCGGCGTGTGGAAACGCGGGTGCACGCGCGCGCACCAGCGGAAGAACAGTCCATCTGCGGCCATGGCGTAGTAAACGCGGGGCGCGGCCAGAATGCTGCCGTTCAGGCTCCCCAGCGTGGAAATGATGATCAACAGCGACACCAGGTAAGCTCCGGTGCGGCCGAAGATGCGCGCCGCCGCATCCGCCCCCACGCGCGAGGAGCGCGCCACCTGATCCATGGGCAACACGTGGTAGTAAACCAGGTTCAGCGCCAGGTAGATCAAGATCACTGCCGCGGTTCCCCCGATCAGCGCCAGCGGCACGTTGCGCTCCGGATTCTTCACTTCTCCCGCCGCAAATGTGCAGCAATTCCAGCCTTCGTAAGCCCAGAACGCCCCGACCATTGCCACTCCGAAAGATGCCACGAACCGATGACCGGTGGGAGCTGCAAGCGCGGCGGGGCCGCCTGGCAATCCCCTTACCAGCACGTATCCCAGCAGGATAATGGCGGCGATGGCCCCCACCTTCACTCCTGTCAGAATCGACTGCAATGCGCCGCCCTCGCGCACGCCGACGCAGTTGATAGCCGTCAGTACCGCAATGGACGCTGCCGCGGCAGCCTTCTGCTCCCAGGGTGTGAGGGGCAGAAACTCATTGGCGTATTCGGCAAAGCCCACGGCCAATACCGAGATCCCCGCAGTTTGAGCGGCGATGAAAAACGACCACCCGCACAGAAAACCTATCAAGGGCCCGTAAGCCTCACGGAGATAGACGTACTGCCCGCCCGCATGCGGCATCATCGCAGCCAGCTCCGCAAAGGAGAGAGCGCCGAACAGGCTCAACAAACCCGTGACCGCCCACACGGAGAGCGCCGCGTCGCGGGTGCCCATCGAGCGGGTGATCTGCGCCGGAACAATAAAGATGCCTGTGCCAATCATGATGCCGATGACAATGGCCGTGGCTTCCCACCAGCCCAATGCCCGCAACAACTGCGGCGGCGCTGAGGCGGCAGCTTTCGGGATAGGTCCGTTTTCAGAAGAACTCATGGGATTAAATGCGTTTGCCCCAGGGCAAAATCCAAACCCCAAGATTTTAACCACCAAGACACCAAGGCACCAAGACAGAATTGCAACGGGCAGCCAAGGCTAAGGCGGGAGTGAAAGCGGGTACTGACAATGGAAGTCTGAGGACGGAAGACTGAGCAACTCGCGTCCAGGTCACTTCTTCAGGAGTTGTTTTTCCAATTTTTGGGTGCGAGCACTCAAGTCGTTCAATTGGCGCAGGTCATCTTCTGCCGAGGTCACCGCACTTTGGATACGGCTCAATGCGGCGCCGCTACATGCACTGGAGCTCGCGTCGTGGCTCGTGTCCATCATGCTGCTCATCGCGCGAAATTCATCAGTGATGTCACGGTACCGGCGGAGGATAGAAGTAAGGTATACATCACGGCGACGGTCCATATCCTGGAGGTTGGCGATAATATGGGCCACATCGGCAGCGCGAGCAGTAGCACCCGTGGTATCCGTCTTAAACTGGGCGTTATCCGCTTCCAAAACCGCGGCACGTTGGCGGGCAATATCCGACGCTGCCACCGCGGCGTCAAGCTTCTTTTGCAAGTCATCCAGTTGGGCCTGGGAATCGGCCTGCTGCTTTAGCAAATGGTCTTCGGCATTCGCCAAGGCTTTGCCGTGTTGATCGGTGGAGGTTGAAAGTTGAGTCTGGAGATCCGTAATGGTGGCGTGGGCTTCTGCTAAATCGTGATCCAGCCGCTCGATAACCGCCTCTCGCTTTACAATTCCGGCATGATCATTCCCCTCCAGCGTCTCCTCGGCTGCGGACGGGGGAACCTTTTGCAGATCCTTCTGGCGCAAAGCTTCCTGGAGCAGACGCAGGGACTGGGCATCCGCCGCCTGGTGGCGCTGCAATTCGGTGATTCGCCGCGACTGGCGCAGAATCACTACCAGGGAGGCCACCAGGACCACCCCTAAAATCAACTCAAGTGGGATTCGCGTATTCAAGGGCCGCATTAACCCTCCTTCGGGCGCAGGCGCAGGCGCCAGGAAAGCCGCGCACCTTCGCCACCGCACGGGGCACTCAGATGGATTTGCGCGTTGCTGTGAAACTTGGGGGGAACTCCCAGGGTCAGCCGCCAAGCGCTGGAAATGCGCGCGAAGGCGGCAGCGATGGCATCCGGGATTTCTCCGACCGAGCGGCACACCTGCCCTTTGCCGCCCGTGGCATCCGCGAGGGTCAGCAGGCCATTCTGATAGGATTCATTAAGGGTGTCACCACGATAATTAAGATGGATCACAAACAGGGGGGCCTCCAACGAACTGACCTCTTCCTCCAACTTGGAGATCTTATCCTGAATCAGTGCATCGGGAAAGACCCGGCTAAGATCGTGAGGGTCGCTTCCGTTGATCACCGGATTAGTATAATCCTCGCGGTAATTATAAATGTTGCTATCGGTGATATACAGAACAGAAACCCGCACGGGAGATTTACGCAGGATGCTGTCCGCCAGAGACAGCGCCGGGGTGATCGATTCCAGGAAGCCGGGCTTGCCCGTGCTGGCAAGATCCTTGACCGCGTCCAGGAGGGGTTGGCGATTGGGGCTGGGATCGGCAAGAACGTGCAGCCCGTCCTGGTCACGCAGGAGTCCCACCCAGGCGTTGGAGGGCAATTTGGAGATTTCCGCGGTTACCGCTTGCTTGGCGGCGTCCACCAAGGAGACATCACTGGTGAAATCAAGGATGAGTAGAACAACCTGATCGCTTCCCGGACCCAACTGGGCGGTCACCGGCGCCGCCTTGCCATTGAAGGTGGCATCGAATTTCGGGGCGGAACCACAAGCGCCCTCCTCAACCCAGGCAGGAATGGAAATGCTGGCCGTTTGCGCCTGGACGGTTCCGAGCGTGGAAGCAGCAGCCAGCAGTGCGAGAAGCAGAGAGTAAGGTCGGAGCATCAAAAGCTTAACTTCAGTCCAAGTTGGATGACGCGCCCACCGTGGGAGCCAATGATTTTTCCGGCGTCAAGATTGGGCGCGCTGGCCGGACCGATGCCCATGTCGGGATAGTTCCAGTTCGCATGATTCAGGACGTCCAGGGCCGTAGCGTTGAACTCAAGGGCCCGCTCGCCACCGATGGGGAGGCGCTTCCCCAGGCTGACATCCAGGGAATTATAGCCGGGTCCCTGAAGTCCCGCTATGGTGCGTGAAGCGTTCCCCGGGGCAAAGTCCGCCGGCTGGCCGAAAGCCGCGGGATTGTACCATTCCGAAGGTCCGGGATGGGAGAGGCGCGGGCTCACGCCGGGCGTAACATTAACATTGAGGGTGGGAAGGATGTCACCCGTGTTATTGAATTCCGGATAGGGTGCCAGCGGCGTTCCGTCATTCCAGTAGGCGTTGCCACTGAGTGACCAACCCCGGACGAGCGCCCCCCCGACACCGGAGAGGTTCAGCAAGGGCTGGTTGGGGCCGAACGGAAACTCATACACATAACTGAGCGTCACAAACTGCGGCGCATTGGACGCGCTTACCGACCAGTCATTGCGGAGATTAAAGAGATCCTGGTTCCCGTAAGGGCCGGAATAATCGTCCAATTGTTTGGAAAACTCATAATAGGCCGTGAACGTCAAACCAAACGACGCGTGCTTCTCCAGGCGTACGTAGCCGGCGTCCCGCTGGTAGCGCCCTCCCGGGTAAAGCCAGTAAAGCTCGAACCCGGTGTATTGGGGATAGGGCTGGAGCGTGGAGCGGAAGGAATATTCGTAGAGGTTATTCCCGTACACCATGTCGGCAGGGTTGATGGCATTCGGGTTGACGGCTCCGTCCCCCACCAGGAGGTCCCGGCCAACATTGTGGTACCCCCCAACGGAGAGAGCAATGGAAAATGGAACAGCATGTTCGATAGAAAAGGCCACGGATTGATAGACGGGTTCCGCCTTGGTCAGGTTCATAAAATCCGCTGTGGTATTATCGGCCGCCGAGGGGCTCATATCCGGCAAGGTGGTGCCGAGCGGGGGAATGCCCGCCGTCAAGTCGATCGCCGGGCTCAGTTGCGTATTGGGGGAAACAAAGGTCTGGTGCGCATTGAACCCCTGCGTGCCCCATTGCCCGTTGTAAATCGGAATCGGGGCATGCGATCGGCTGTAGGAGGCGCGAACCACGGATTTGGTGTTGCCGCGCGGATTCCAGGTGATGCTGAGGGAGGGATCGAGATCGTAATTCCCCGGCCGCATGCCGGGCGATAATCCGTCCCTGCCGGCAAAACCGAGTGCGCCCGGAAGTCCATTGGACGGGTCAATCAGGTTGGGATCCACCGTGCTTTGGCGATTGTATTTCTCTGTGCGGGGCGTCCGCCGGCTGAAAGTCAGATTAGCAGTAAGATTCAGATTCTTTCGTGGCACATATTGGTCCTGCACGGCAAACCCCTGGTAAGTATCGCGAAAGTAGGACGGTGCGGTATTGATAGTGCGTTCCGCAGCAGCCGGCAGCCCTAGTAAGAAGCCCGCGAAAGGATCGCCGGTATCGATGATGCCAGGCAGGCTGGTAATGTCCGGGGTGAACTGGAAATAGCCGGAAGGATAAGTGGGATTAAATGAATTCACTTGATGGAAGACGGCCTGGCCGGTCAGATGAAGGGAATGCTTGCCTTTCCGCGTCGACCACACGTCGGTAATCGAGAGGGTGGTGCGGGCGTTTCGTGTCGTCGGGTAAGCCGTGCCCATGGATACGTAGTTGGCGAGTGAATAGATCGGGAAAGGATTCCCCACCAGGGCACCCGACTGCACAACGTCGGTGTTCGCCGCCAGGCTGACCGAGTTCACGGTGTTGGCGCTGGCGGTCAACACGTATTCCATGTCGGAGTGCAGCGTGGAAAAATGCTGGTCCGGCGAAGTGGGGCTGGCATCGTTGGGGAAAAATTTCGCGGGGCTCAGATAGCCGCTTGAAACCGTGGTGTTGAAGGTCAGGCGATGCCGTTCCCGGAAAGGGTGATCCACTTTGGCGATGATTCCATCCGCGTCGTCAATTTGCGGCGAGTTAATAAAGTAGTTATTCTGATGAAATGGCCCGATATTCGTATTGGGCGATGGGTACAAGGTCAGAGCTTGTTGAGCCACCGGAGACAGACGCAACGTGGGGATGACGTTCCCGGGGAACTGCGAACGCAGGTATTGAAGATTGCTGGTGGAAACCGCCTGCGTCGGGTCATACGCGGGATTGGGAGCGGTCTGCTGTGGATCGAAAATGGGCAGGATGTTCCCGGCGGAATCCACCGTTTGCGAAAAGTCACCCTGCCGTTGCTCCTTCGTGGGGATGGTCAGCAGGTTGGCACGAGAAATCCGCTCGCGAACACCTTCATAGGAGAGCAGGAAAAAAGTGTTATTGGGATTGGTGAGAAGATGGGGGAAAAGCACGGGGCCGGAAATGTTAAATCCGAACTGATTGCGGCGCAGCGGGGAAACGCTCTCGCCATTCTGTTTCACTTCGTGAGGAATCGCATCCAGAACGTCATTGCGCAGGTTTTCATAAATCCGCCCGTGCCAGCGCATTTTGGGGCCGCGGTGCTCCTGCGCGTTCGGCGGGCTTTCGGGGCGAATGCCCAAATCCCGTGTGAGGGTCTTGAATTCATCGGCTGCCTGGGCTAGAGGGCTGGGCTGCTTGGAAGAGGTTGTGCTGCCCGCCAAGGCGCACACTTCCGCCCCCATCACGAAACAGGCGAGAGTGACCCGCAAAACGACGCTAGTGCAAGTGTTCATCGGACAATGCCACAAGATTTCACTATATACTGCGCTCGGTAACGCCGCAACTCCGGGAAGTACGCCCTCATCATGATGCCGGGCTTGCCTGTAACGTCATGATTCCATTACCCCTCGTACCACGCGGGGAGCATGGATCGCTGGGCATGCTTGAAGCGGGGGAAGTCATTCCCCTTCCCTGGCTGGTGCCGGGCCCTCGAGGTATCACTTATTGGATGCTCTGCCGCCCCCATCTGGTAGCATCGGCTATCTATCCACTTGCTACTCTTTGGCAGTATTCGCTGGAAACATCGCAGATCCGACCGGTAAGAATCAGCCTGGATATTGCACTATGAAGTCGTTGAGGCTATTTTACCAGTGGACAAAGTGGTCCTAATGAAAACTCCGGCTTGGACCGAGGCGATGGATAAGACTTCCGTAGGGGAGAGGATTACATTCGCTCTACTTGCCGCCAGTGCCGCCGCGCTGCTGATGTTCGCTCTGGTGGCGCACCTGAAGGACTCTTCTTCCTCGTCTGACTTCATGGGCTTCTACACAGCTGGCACCTTGCTCAAACAGGGCTTGGGGTCCCAGCTTTATGACGAGAGTGCCCAAATGGCCTGTCAACGGCGTCTTTTTGGGCGGATGGTGCCGGTGGATGTATATGACCATCCGCCCTTCGAGACCCTGATCTACTGGCCCCTTGCCTACTTGCCGTACCGGGCGGCCTACCTCCTCTGGGATTTGCTCAGCCTGATTATGCTGGGGTGGTCGCTCTACTTACTCAAGCCTTACGTCGGCAACTTCGACACCGAATCGCGGCTCACCCTGACCCTCGCGGTTCTCTACCCGCTGATCTCCACCTTGCGGGAAGGACAGAATGAAATTCTACTCCTGCTTACCTGCGTCGGCGCCTTCATCTGCCTGAAGAAGGGCCGGGAGTACGCGGCCGGCTGGGCGCTGGGCGCAGGCCTTTTCAGATTCCAGTTCATTTTGCCGCTGCTGCTGGTTTTCCTGGCACTTAAAAGGTGGAGAATCATCCTCGGCAGCGCCGTCGCCGGCGTTCTTCTTGGGTTGCTGTCCCTGGCTCTGCTCGGCGGGGCCGGCATCCGGAATTACCTTGAACTGCTGCTGAGGCTCGCCAAAAGGGACGCGTTTCCCACTCTGGTGCCGGCTATGCCCAACCTGAGAGGCTTCATTGACGTTTTGCTGGCGGGCAGATTAGCGCCACTCCATCTGACTATTCTGGTGGCGGTCGGCTCGCTCACTCTCCTGGCCTGGCCTATCGTAAAGTGGCGCCGGTGGGGCTGGAATCCGGGCGCGAAGGTGTTTGACCTATCGTTCTCCCTCAGTATGGTCGTGTCCGTCATGATCAGCTATCACTCGCTCATCCACAGCCTTCTGGTCCTGATTCTTCCCGCGCTACTTCTGCTGGACCAAGCCGCCAGGGTTCAGCAAGGCGGTCTCGGGAGATGGCGGGCGATTCTGCCCCTGCTTGCGCTGTTCGTGATGGCAGTCTACTTGAACGCCGCGGGCAATAACGAGCTGAGCTTCCTCTTCGCCCCGGTCCTCTGGTTTGCGTTCGCAATCGCGGCGCAAATCCCCGATAACGAACCTGGGAGATCGCGAATCTTGACGACTGATGCAGTCCAATAGAGGTAACCAGCCACAGATGGAGCCTGACGAGGAACCCATCCGCATTCCCATTACCGACGTCTTCGACCTGCACACCGTGCAACCGAAGGAGGTCGCCGCCGCCGTCGAAGCCTATATCGAGGAAGCATACCGTTTGGAGTTGAAGTCCCTGCGCATTATTCACGGCCGCGGCATCGGCGTGCAGCGGGCGATAGTGCGCGCCGTGCTGGCGCGGACGCCGGTGGTTATCGCCTTTAACGATGCGCCTCCCGAGTTAGGGGGGTGGGGCGCCACGGTAGTAAGGTTGCGCTGACTGAAAGGCCCCATCAACCGCTGGCGAGCGAATGCCCGGCTCCGGCGGTGGAAATCTCTGCCCATCTTCAACCCGTGGTCGCTTTTGCAGGCGTTAACAGGCATTCCCTACCGATTCATTCCCGCAAACACTTTTTCCACGGTCTCAGGGTTGGTGGCAGCCACAAGATTCCTTGCGTCTCCGACGGCAACTTCGTCGCTTCCGTTTGCTAAACCTAGCATGGCTTCGCTAATAAAGGCCTGTAAAGGCATGGGTTGGGGACCACCCAGCCCCACGGTCTTCCGGGGTCCGCCCAGTTCCGTCGCGACATAGGGTGGAATCAACTCAATCACCTTCACCCCCGAATCTCTCAACTGGTAGCGCAAGGAGAGAGTGAAGGAATGAACAGCAGACTTGGTGGCGCAATAGACGGGAAACCGCGCCATCGGGACAAACGCCAGCCCGGAGGAAACGATTAGCAGCATGGCCCTGGGTTGATGAAGCAAATGTGGAATGAACTCGGCGGCGACGCGAATCACTCCCAGGACGTTGGTGTTGATCTCATCGCCTAATCCTTCCTCATCCAAGGGTGTACCCGGCGCAAACTCCAGCCGCCGTTGCACGCCGGCGTTGTTGAAGACGCAATTCAGAGACGGAAATTCCGCCCGAACCCTTCGGGCAACGTCACGAATCGCCACGGGGTCACGCACATCAAGTACGAAATGGCGCATGCCAGGATTTGAGGAGCAGATGTCGTGGAGCCGATCTTCCCGCCGCCCGCTAATGATCACCTGGTTTCCCAGCTTGTAAAACGCCTCAGCCAGGCCCCTACCGATCCCCGACGTGCCGCCAGTAATAAAAATGGTGTTATCGTGCATTTGCATCTTCTGACCTCCACAGGATGGACTTCTGGCCCGGAACTCTTACCACACGGGGACGCATACGGGGAACTGCCGGAAGGGGGGGCGAACACCCGGGCGCAGATTTCATGTTGCTGAAGCTGAATCGTGAGCGCGCACCCGCGTTATTTCCAGTTGGTCTCCTGGGCGGGTTTCGGTTCGGAAGACCGTATGGACAGGAAGTTCCAGCACACTGTTCGCTTTGAAGCTCACTTTGGAAATGCGAAAGGGCCCGACGTGTTCCTCAACATCAACCACCATATGATCGCGGTCAAGAAAGATCAGATCCAGAGCGTACAACATGCCTATGGTGTGAACTCCGTGCGACGGCACAATCCACAGGCCTTTCCCGGGACGCGCCCAACGCCGGGTGGTGCCCAGAAGGCCCACGAGCCGGCTGAAGTACCCATCCGCCACCTTGGCATGGGTAGCAATAAACCGCTCGCGGGTCTTATTGTAGACACAAACGTATTTGCCTCCGGCACGGGCTGGCTCGCCCACAGGTCAAACCTCGCTGTCCGAAAATTCTGATGACCTACAACTTCCCGATCTACTTGGGAGACTTCCTTGCGCGGCGCCATATGATAATGGCGAGAATGATGACCGCCCCGATACCTGCGAGAATCTGAATCGTTGATGTGCTCATGTTAATCCTCCTCCATTCATTGCTAATTTCTCTTCGCCAAGAAGAAAGCTAATGGCCTGCTGTCCATCAAAGTGCCATTGATGAAGGCTCGCAGGGTTCTGAACCATCGTGATCACCGCCCCCCTCAGGATGACGAAATACAGAGCCGTAACCCAAGCAAAAGCAGTGGAATGACCGTCTCGATGGTATTATTGGCGGCCATCGAATCAGTGCCCGGTCAGGTGACCCAGCGTATCAATCATGGTAATCACAGCCGGACCCATGATGACGACAAACAGAGCCGGAAAAATAAATAGAACCAGTGGAATGACCATCTTGACGGTGGTCTTGGCGGCCATCTCCTCCGCGCGCTGCCGGCGTTTGACGCGCAGATCATCAGAATGGACACGCAGTGATTGCGCCACGCTGGTGCCGAAACGGTCAGTTTGAATGAGCGTGGCAACCAGCGCCTGAAGATCATCCACCCCCGTCCGTGAAGCGAGGGAGCGCAACGCCTCAATCCGGGTTTTGCCCACATGCATTTCGGCATTGACCATGTCAAATTCCTCACACAATTCCCGATGGGCAATCCGCAACTCCTGGCTGACGTATAAGAACGCCTGATCGATACCCAAGCCCGCCTCCATGCAAATGACAAGCAGGTCAAGGGCATCCGGCAACGCCAAGCGCAGGATTTGTTGACGGGCCCTGATTTTCCGACTCAACCAAAAATCCGGCAACATGAAACCAATCACCATCGCCACGGGAATGAGGACATAGGGATTGTTCTTGTAGTAGCCCGTAAAAACGACCAAACTCACCACCGCCGCAATCGACACGGCCCTCCCGAGGTGCATGGCCGTGGCCGCTTCTGGCCGGCGGAAGCCCGCCTGAATCAATCGGGGATCTCCTTCCGAAGATTGGGTGGGGGAAGGGAGGAGTCTGGCAACCCAGGCGAGGAACGAAGCGAACAGTTTCCGCTGAGATTCCCTAAAACCCAGTCGCTCATGGCCGGGAAGCCGCGACAGACGTCCGAGCCGTTCGGTAATCAGCAGTGATCCACCGGAAAGCGCATAGATCACGCCCATCGCGACGAGTAAGATCGCCCCAAAGATTACGATGCTGACGGTTGCGGGCATAAAACGGCTGCTTCTCCTCGAAAGTCTCAGACCTTAATCTGGACAATTCGCCAAATTATAATTCCACCCAGCAATTGCATTGTGAAGGCCAGGGCGAGCATCCATTGGCCCCTTCGGTCGGTGAATAACACGTTCAAATAATCAGGAACCATCAGGCGCAACATACACATCATGAACAGTGGTAATACTATCAGGATCATCGCGGTAAGGCGGCCCTGGGCGGTGCGAATGCGCACTTCTCCGGCGATTCTGAACCTCTCCCGGATCACGTGGGCGAGATTTTCAAGAATCTCAACGAGATTTCCACCCGTCTCTTTCTGTACCAGCAGGGCGATTACAAAAAGGCGAACATCCACCAGCGGGACTCGATCGCAAAGGCTCAAAAGGGCATCTCGCAGCGGCAGACCGAATCGCTGCTCGTCAAAGGTGATCCGGAACTCCGTCGAAACCGGAGCCGGCAAGTCTGTGGCAACAATTTCCAACCCCGAGGCAAAGGAGTGTCCGGCGCGCACGGAGCGAGAAAGGAGGTCGATGACTTCGGGAAATTCCCGCTGGAAAGCCGCCATTCGCCGCGCCCGCATGATGGCGACAACCATCAGCGGCAGGAAAGCCGAGAGGACGCCCACCGCAACCGCCAAAATGAAGTTACCGTATATGAGCTGAGTAACTTCCATGGCCGTTAGCCCAATCACGCCGGAGATCAGCGTGAGCTTTCCCGGTCGCATCTGCAATCCGGCCTGGGTGATGAAGTTGCGCAGGCGCGTCGGCCACGTCCATCGCACCAGCAATTTATTTATGGTGGGGATACTGCTTAACAGTTCGTCGCGGATCAGGTCCAGGTTCAGAGCACTTTTGGAAAAGGTGGGGCCCTTATGGATAGCCTCCAAACGGCCCCGAATAATATCCCCTTCCTTCTCTTGCCCCACCAACACATAGATCGTCCCGAAGATCAGGATGATGACGATCAGGAACACGAGAGCCGCAAATAAGAACTGCATGGAGCGATTCCTTTATCTAATGGAGCCGGGTCGACTCAAACATGGAGGGGGGCAAATTGACGCCCGACGCCGCCAAGCGTTCCGAAAGCCGTGGGCGAATGCCCGTGGCAACAAATTCCCCCAGGACAGCACCGTTTTCCGCCAGACCCATTTTTCGGAACGCAAAAATCTCCTGCATGCTGATGATGTCGCCTTCAATTCCCGTGATTTCAGAGATGCTCGTGACCTTCCGGGTACCATCGCTCATGCGGCTGATTTGCACCACCACGTCGATGGCGGAGGCAATCTGCCGCCGGGTGGCGATCTCCGGCAAATTAAAGCTCGACATGGCGATCATCGTTTCCAAGCGGCCCAGCGCGTCGCGCGCCGAGTTGGCGTGAATCGTGGTCAAGGAACCGTCATGGCCCGTGTTCATTGCCTGGAGCATGTCGAGCGCTTCCTCGCCGCGGACCTCGCCCACGATTATCCGGTCGGGGCGCATCCGCAAGCTGTTGATGACCAGTTGCCTCTGGAGAACGGCGCCCTTGCCCTCCACGTTGGGGGGGCGGGTCTCGAGCCGCACCACGTGGTCCTGGTGAAGCTGCAATTCCGCCGCGTCCTCAATGGAGATAATTCGTTCACGGTTGGAAATGAAAGACGACAGGACATTCAACAGCGTGGTTTTGCCTGCGCCCGTACCACCGGAAATCAGTGTATTCATGCGCGCATAAACACATCCGCGCAACAAGGCCAGCATTCCGGAAGTCAGTGTCTGGTTGCGCAGCAGAGCATCCACATTCAGGGGCTCCCGCCCGAACCGGCGAATGGAGAGGCAGGGTCCATCAATAGCCAAAGGAGGAATGATGGCGTTCACACGCGAGCCGTCGGCCAGGCGCGCATCAACCATGGGCGAGGATTCATCGATCCGGCGTCCCACGGCGGAGACGATGCGATCAATGATGGCCATCAAATGCGCTTCGTCGCGAAATTGTACGTTGGTTCGCTCCAATAAACCCCGCCGCTCTACATAAACATCCTTGTGCGAATTCACCAGGATATCCGAGATGGTAGGATCCTTGAGAAGGGGTTCGAGAGGACCCAACCCAAAAACCTCGTCGAGAATTTCCAGCGCCAGGCGTTCCCTCTCCTGAAGGGTCATGGGGGTAGCTTCGGCAGTGGTCATGTTCTCGATGAGCTGAACCACCTCGGCGCGCACCGCATCTCGATTCAATTGGGTGACCTTATCCAGATTCAATCTCTGGATCAGCCGGCGGTGAATCGACGCCTTCACTCTTCCCAAATCGGGTGGACTTGTATAAAGATCAGCCATCTACTCCTCTTATCACTTACCTGAGAATAGGCCGAAAAATGATCCGCGTTTCGCGTCAGTTGACGTCCGCACCCCGGTGACCATCTCCGCCATGCTGCGAAACTTTTGCACCAGTTGATCGTTTTGACTTTTCGAAAGCTCCGCGCCCGTGTTCACCGCCCGGCTCACCCCTTTGAAATCGTTCGGCAGCCGCTCATAGATTGGCAGTTTCACCCGTTTCTCGAACGCCTGGAGAGGTTCCTCATCAGCCCGGTGCCAGCGATTGACCACGATTCGAAGACGAGCCGAGTCAACGCCCAGGGAACGCAGCAAAGTAATTTGCCGCTCTAAACTCCACAAACTGGGCACATTTGTCTCTGTCATCACGATGATTTGGCGAGCCAGGCGCAGAACCGGCGCCCACTCGGAATTGCATTGGGAGCCGATGTCGGCCACAACGAAATCAAAGCTGCTCTGGGCCACATTGATCACCCGCGCGAGAGACGCGGAAGAAATCCGGTCCCATTCATCGGCGTTGGATGCTCCCGGGAGTACTTGCACGCCGCTCTTGTGGCTTGCCAGCAAACCGCTGAAGAGGTGGCTGTCAAGGCGGTCAAGACTTTCCACTGCCGCCCGAAACGAAAAGCGCGTCTCCACATCCAGCAGCAAAGCGGCGTGTCCCAGCGGGCGTCCCAAATCGAATAACACGACGCGCTTTCCACAGCTTCTCGCCAATTGCACCGCGAGATTCACGGCAACGGTCGTAGTCCCTACGCCGCCTTTCGCCCCAGCGACCAATATCAGCTTTTCCGTTTCGGAGTGCGGCAAACCTCGCTGCTTGATCAACCGCTCCAGCATTTCCCGCACTACCATGGGGTCAATCGGTTGCGACAGGAATTCCCGCACCCCACTGCGCATCGCCTGCATCAGCAAGTCCGGGCTCGGCTCCTGATAGGCAGACGCGGCAATGATGCAAGCGGCAGGATTGAGCCGGTTCAAGCGGGCGGCAAAATCCAAGGGCGTCTTCGGATCGCGTCCGATCTCCACCAGGACCACATCGGGCACTGCGGCACGGGAGGTTGGACCATCTCCGGCCATCAGGTCCCATTGCGCAGCGGGTTGCACCAACCCGGTCTGCTGCAACATGGCCAGCAAGGCCGCGCTGTTCTTTGTATCCAAGCTAAAAACACCCACCGTCAACATGCTTGGGATCCTTTCATGCCATTCTGACCCTTTCGTGCGGATGGGATTTCCTCTCCCCTATTTGCTGCTCGGGAGAGTATCTTTCTTTGCCGGCGAGGGCTTCAGGAAGGTGTCGGGGAACTGCGGCAAGGGGGTTGGCTTCGTCGGCGCATCCAACCGCACGATGTGCGGCGTCACCATGACCAGCAACTCATCCTGGCTCTTCGAGATCGAACGACTCTTGAAAAACTGCCCCAGGATGGGCAAATCCCCCAAGCCGGGAATTTTCGAAAATTGCTCCACCACCTGGTTATTCACCAAGCCCGCGATTACAAAACTCTGTCCGTCTTTCAAGATCATTTCCGACTGCACACTCCGTGTGGCGAGGGAAGGGATGGTAAACCCCTGGATGGTAAGGGCGTTGGTATAATCCAGCGAGCTCACTTCCGGGGCGACCTTTAAGTGGATCAAACCCTCAGGGGTAATGACCGGAGTGAATGCAAGTTTCACCCCGTACTCCCGAAACTGAATGGTGACCACCGGTACACCCCCGGTGGACCCCTGCACTACTGGGAAAGGAAATTGCCCGCCCGCCAGGAAGGTCGCCTCTTTACCCGTCTCTGCCAAGACGTTGGGCTCGGCAAGAACTTGCAACAGGTTCTTCTCTTCCAGGGCCTGGATGACCACACCGAGATTAATGTCCGAGCGGAAGATAAAGACATTCAACAATTGGCCGAGGGTAATGGGGATCCCCGCCGAACTAATCGCGGCCGTCTGGGTCGACGTGGAAGTCCCGGTGATGGTTTGTCCGGATTGGACGGAGGGAGGGGAGTACTGCCCGGTGGTGGTGGTAAAGACCGTTTTCGCCGGTGACGTGCTGAGGAGGTTCGCACCAAACTGGCTTAGCGTGGATCGGTCGATGTCGGCAAACTTAACTTCCAGTAACACTTCTCCGCTTTTCGTTGCAGGTACCTGCAAAAGACTAACCACGCTGTCCTTGCGTGAACTCATCGCCTGCGCGACGGCGACAATATGGTCCGCCACGGCTTGCGAAGAAACCGCGCCGGAAAGTGTAATCACGCCCCCCCGCGCTTCCACTTGAATCGGTTCGCTGGGAAGGACTTGGTGGATTTTCCCCACAAGTTCCGACACGTCTACATCGACATACGCATCAAACGTCTGGTTTTGCCCCGTCTCATCCCAGATCACCAGCGAAGCTACGCCGGGTGCCTTGCCGTTAATCAGGATTTGGGTTGGACTCACCACCAAGGCGTCCACGATCGACGGATCGGCCACGGAAATTCGAAAAATGCGGGCCTGCGAAGTAATTACGAGCGAGCGACCCACCAAAAGGTGGAGCGCTTCGGCGGAAGGCCCCAAGGGAACCGGTTGCGCCGCGGTGCTGGCTTGAGCCGCAAACGTCTTCCCTCCCCACCCGCCCAAGTTCACAAGGGCAAGGAGAATAACCACCACAGTGGTGGCCGCCAGCGTCAGCAAATTGAACCGCGTGTTCGCAACCTTCATGGAGCCGCCTAGTTTACTTGATCATCGGGGGAAAGACTGGTTTTCAATCCTGTCGCCACGGATTACTTGCACGGGCCACGGTGCTGGCGCCGGCGGAGCGATGGGCGCCCGCTTGGCCGCTACCACCCGCCGAGCGCCGGGCACCGGCGGGGCCGTTCCTAGAAATATACTGGGACCGTACACGGGCGGGGGATTCACGTCAGCCACATCTACCGCATTGCGCAAAGCCAGATGGATCCTGCCCGCCGAGGCAGCGAGCGTCAATCTTTCCCCGTCCTCAGGACTGACCAGGAGGGTGACCACGGGGGCCGACTGGGGCTTTCCGCCCTCCGTTTGCAATTGCTGCCCTACGGCCAACACTCGAGTGTGTTCCAGAAGGGTGCGGGTAATCGGCACTGACTCCCCCGCCCCGGTCGCCGTGCCGGTCACCAGGACATCCACCACCGTCCCCGGCGTCACAAAGCCCGCCACCGCTACAACGTCATCAACACCCACGGAAACTGCACGCATACCGGCCGGGATGGTTACGGGCAAGCCCACACCCTCCTCCGGTTTCGCCAATTCCTGATCCAGAATGACCTCGTTCTGCACCAAGGGGACGGTCACGGCACGACCCACACAATCTTCCTTGTGCGCAAACGATCCCTGCGGCTTCATGCCCTCCGGCCAGTCCAGCAGTGCCACATCGGTGGCAGCCAAACGCTGGCCCACATTCAGCGGTCCCGTCGCCACCACCACTTGGACATGGCTTGCTGTCTTCGGACCAGGTTGAGCCCGCTGGAGTTGCCGGTAGACGTACCAGCTAGCAAAAAATGCCACCAGCAGCGCCACGCCAAAACCGAGCAACATCCGATCACGATTCATGCGGTCATCCCAGCTTATGGAAAAATCGGAGTGCAATCATTATTGCGAAAAAGGAGCCCGTCGATAGCCCCGCCGCCACTCCAAACGGTATCTTCAACAATCCCGGATTATCCAGCGTGATAGCTCGGGCGCCACTCACGTGAAAAGTGGAATAAGCAACGAAAAGCATCCAAAGATTCCTGAGGGTCTCGCGCACCTTCCGCTGCCGAATAACTTCCACAACTGACATTAGACCGGCGATAAGGATGGTGCCAATAAGCACCACAATCACTGGATAGAAGCCGAGGAACGCGCCCAGGGCCCCCATTAATTTCCAGTCTCCCGCCCCCAAGGCCCGCATTAACACGAACGGCAGGAGGATAGCCAAACAAATGCCCGTCCCCTCCAAGGATGACTTCAACCCAGGCCGCCCGAGTGCCGCGCTCATGACCAAACCCACTAGCAGAGCAGGCACGGTCAGCCAGTTGGGAATCTTGCGGGTGCGCCAATCAAGCCAACCCGCCCAACCGGCCAAGCCCAATGCGCTCGCCGAAATAACAACTTCCCGCCACAAGCCACCGTCCATTTCAAGGTCGCCAATCTCATGCTTAACTGCGCCGCCACGGGGGGAAGCATTGCCACCATGAGGACCCTTGATGGAAATGAACGCTATGCGCTGAGTCTTTGTCTTGCGCCATTACGCCACTACTTGCCTGCTCATTCCTTATCATCATCCCGCAAGAGAACATGCAGAATATGGCTGGCAAGTACTAACAATGCACTTTGCTGAACGTACGCCAATACCATCTCTCCGGTACAGTGGCGCTTCTCTCCCTGTCGCAGAGAAATCCGGGCATGATCTTTTGCTTTAAACGCAGTCGCATGTGGCCGCCATTGACCGCCCGGCCCCAAAACCCTGCTGTGGCTGACGTGAACCATGTGGGCCATACGGCACAGCCGTCGGATATGAACCCATTAAGAACCATGGGACTTACACCTAGCGCCAAGGCACGAACAACGTGCCACGCTCGGGGTCGGATCAAGGCACTCCTGCTCGCTTGAAAACGCCAGGATCCGTCAATGGCCCCTCGCACGTTCGCCATTGTACTGATTCATCCCCTTCATGGCAACTACCATTAGAGCTTCCGATGGCAGGCCATTAACTCCGAGAGGACGCACTAACTCGTGCTCGTCAGACTTGTTGCAGCGCTACCAAAAACAGTGCTGACAGAACTTGTTAATCTTTTAATCGAAACCACGGCAACCAGAGCGAGGAAGACCAGAAGCAAGCCGTATTCCACTAGATCCTGGCCTTCCTGTTCCTGCCAAAGCCGCTTTAACACGCAACCAACAAGGTCAAGTGCCCTGGGAAACCACACTTCACTCCGGCAATGCACTGAAAACACCTCCGATGGCAATTGCCATCATGTTTCCTTATGCCTGACCACTCTCTTGCGGAGTAGAAATACTAGCTGGTGCTGGTCAAACTGGTTGCAGCACTGGTAAAAAGCGTGCTGACAGAACTAGCCAAACCCTTCATTGCGGCAAGGGCAGCCAAACCAATCAGAACGATGAGCAATCCGTATTCAACGAGATCCTGACCTTCTTCTTCCTGCCAAAGCCTTGTCAAAAGATTCTTCATATCTGATATCCTCCACTAAATGTCTTATGGCACACGTACGCCACTTTGATTAATGTACTAATTCTACGCAGGCAAATTGCCAAAGTCAACGCACTAAAGTACTAGATCATATTCACTGAAAACAAAGACGTTATCAACCAAGCACATCGGGCAATGGGATTGCGTCAGGCTAGACGAACTCCGCTGTCACCTTTTGATGACACCTAAAACACCCATTTTCGACCTCTAGGTGACTCTTGTACGATGTTGCCATCCTATCTTCCTCATTTAGAATGCCTAATTGTTAATGCACGTAACATTAGTACGGCAGCATTTTGACCATTCCGGACAAATGCGCGCAGGCGCGCGATCGGAACAACCTCCCCTAGTTGGGCAACTTCGAATAGGCAACACCATATCGGTAATGCCCCCTCACTTATCCCACGGTGAGATCGGCATTGCCAATCGATTCCGCGTCCCGTAGGATGAGGTTCGGCGGCTTGGCGAGGCTCGATCCGCGAAAACGTTACTCTAATTCTAGCCGCGGTAGCGCCAATGCTCCAGGGTTCCGTCGTCCAGGCTGAGCCATAAATTGGACGATTTCGGCAAATGTGATAGACAATGGGAGGGGGAGACTTTGATCGCAAGTATGGAGAACGCACCTTGCTGAACGGGAGAAAAGTCTTTGTGGTAATGCCGGCATACAACGCCGCCCGCACGATTCGCCAGACGTGTGCGGAGCTACCGCGGGAGATCGTGGACGAAGTCCTGGTGGTGGATGACCACAGTTCCGACGCTACCGTGCAGTTGGCGCGGGAGTTACACCTGACCACCTTCGTTCACCATGAGAACCTTGGGTACGGGCGTAACCAGAAAACCTGCTATCGCGAATCCCTGCGCCGGGGCGCGGACATCGTCGTCATGCTGCACGCGGATTATCAGTATTCTCCCCGGCTGGTCACTGCCATGGCGAGCATGATTGCCTTTGGGGAATATGACCTCGTACTCGGATCGCGGATTTTGGGCACGGGAGCGCTCCGTGGAGGGATGCCCCTTTACAAGTACATTGCCAATCGCTTTTTGACTTTCTTTCAGAACATCCTCTTCAACCATAAGATTTCGGAGTACCACACAGGGTACCGCGCTTTTTCACGCGAGGTGCTTACCAAGCTGCCCTTGGAAGAGAATTCCGATGGCTTCATTTTCGATGGTGAAGTATTGGCGCAAGCGATTTACCTCGGTTATCGCCTGGGGGAGATTTCCTGCCCGGCACGATACTTTCCCGAGGCGTCATCGCTTAATTTCTTGCGCAGCGCCAAATACGGGCTGCAAGTCGTGTGGGTCACGCTGAAGTTCTGCCTGCAAAAAATGGGGCTTGGACGCTTCCGCATGTTGAATCCCCAAGGGCGAAAACTGGCGGAAGACTACTACACGGAAGTTTCTGACCCCGCCTCACATGAAGATCGCCCCTAAAGCCCTCGGGCGCCATGATTCTGCGAATCACCAGCAGCGCAGACAATCTCATTTCCATCCTGAATTCGGTCGATCATAATGCCGAAGTGTTTGTTTCCCTCGTTTGTTTCTTTCTCTTATTGAACTCCGCCGGTTCGGTGTACCTATTAACCCGCGCGAACTTCGGACGGCGGAAGAAAACCGTATTCGTGTTGGCGGCGCTTGCTTCCCTCGCGTTGAAGTTGGCGTTGGCAACGCGCGGGCACAATTACGATTTGGATTCGTATCAAATCGTCGCGCCCCTTGTTCTGCACTGAAAAAGCATCTATGTGAATACTTCACGCTTCAATTACGGACCGCTTTGGGGATGGGTTTTGGCGGGGCTTCAACAGCTTTCCACCTTGCTGCCGGCCATGCGGGGAGAGGCCTTTCACGTGGCTGTCGCCGGGTTCCTGGGGGTTGCAGATGTCGCCCTGGCCGCCCTTCTGGCTGCCCAATACCGGTACGGGGCGGGGATCTTTCTACTTTGCTGCCCGGCCACCATCCTCTTGACGGGCTTTCACTCGCAGTTTGAAAATTTTGCCCTGCTCGCTGGAATTGCCGCCTGGCTGCTCATTCGCAGCGGTTCCCCCTCGCCGCCCCGGCTCGTGCTCGCGGCGGGTTTACTAGGCGTCTCGCTGATCATCAAACATATTCTCTTCCTCTTCCCCCTGTGGGTACTCTTCTGGCCTAAGCTGGGGAGCTGGGGGAAGCGCATGGCGTATGTGATGATAGCCTACGGAATCTTCGGCCTTTCGTTCCTGCCGTGGCTGTTTGACGCACCCTCGCGCGCGGGCTTTTCTCAAAACGTTTTTCACTATCGCTCGGACTTCAGCCTCTCTCTAAGCCGCCTCGTCGTCTCGTTTCATCCTTTTGCGGGAGTCTCGATCGCGTCCTCCCGCGTCCTCACCTATGGGTGGATGGCTGTGGTAATGGCAGCCGGGATTTGGGTGCCCCGCAAGAAAGTCGACTTTTTCCCGCTGTATCTTCTGACGATGTTCGCATTGTCACCGGCCTTGATGGACCAATATTTGGCCATCGCTCTGCTCGCCTGCGCGATTCTCTGCACAAGCTGGCCAAGCTGGGCCTTGGTGGGCACCACCATCTTGGCTTTGTTCAGGTCCCCCGCCGACATTTTCCTCTGTCCCTTCAGCATGGTTTATTACGTCGCCATGGTCAGCACCCAGATTTGTGCTTTAGCCTTGTTACTGGTTGCGGTGCGGAGCGCCGGCCCATCACCGACGGCCCCCTTCAGCACGCGGCATGCCGCGCAAAAAGCGGTGACGCTGGCCGTCGCCAGCCTGGCATTTGTCTTTGTAATCTTCATGTTCAAATCGTTTGTACTGCATTGGGCGGGTCCGGCGGAGCCCTGATGGATCGAAAAAGTGGATGCTGCATTCCCGGCGTCACCTGCCCTCAACTATAATGTCGGCGTGTACTTCACCCTGGCAGTTGGCTGTTTCCTTTTGAACTCCGGCGGCGCGGCGTGCCTGTTGGCCCAAGCGAACATCGAGCGGTGGAAGAAAACCGTGTTCGTGGTGGTGGCGCTCGCTTCCCTGGCGTTGAAGTTGTTCGTGGCAACCCGGGGGCACAATTACGATATGGATTCATGGGGAATTGCCGCCTCGCTCGTTTTGCAAGGAAAAAGCGTTTATGCAAATACCTCGCGCATCACCACAGGGCCGGTTTGGCCCATCATTCTGGCAGGTCTCAAACAGCTTTCCACCTTGCTGCCCGCAATGGGGGGAGAGGCCTTCCACGTAGCGGTCGCCGCGTTCCTGGGAGTTGCGGATGTGGCGCTGGCGGCATTGTTGTCCGCAAAGTACCGGTACGGCGCAGGGATCTTTTTCCTTTCCTGCCCGGCAACCATACTGTTGACAGGGTTTCATTCGCAATTTGAGAATTTTGCCCTGCTCGCCGGTCTCGCCTCGTGGCTGCTGATTCGAAGCGGTTCCGCCACAACGCGCCGGTTGGTCCTCGCCGCGGGATTACAAGGCGCCTCGCTGACCATCAAACACATTCTTTTCCTGTTTCCATTGTGGGTGCTGTTCTGGCCGCAATTGGGGAGCTGGCGGAGGCGGGTGGCATACGTCGCCATCACCTACGGAATCTTCGGCCTTTCGTTCTTGCCCTGGATGCTTGATCCGCCCTCGCGCGCGGGCATTTATCACAACGTGTTTCAATATCGCTCGGTGTTCATCCTCTCCTTAAGCTGGCTCATCGTCTCGCTCCGCCCTTTTGCCCTGGTCTCCCCGGCGGCATCGGCCATCCTCACATTGGGCTGGACAACGGCAGTGATCGCCGTCGGGATTGTGGTGGGGCGCCAAAAACGCGACCTTTTCCCGGCCTATCTTCTGGCCGTGTTCGCGTTCTCACCAGCGCTAGTAGACCAATACCTGGCAGTGCCGCTGCTCGCCGGCGCGATTCTCTACACGAGTTGGCCCGTTTGGGCCTTGGTGGGCACGGCGACAGTGGGTCTAATCAGTTCCCCGGCCGATATACTTCGATTCCCATTTAATATGGTGTTCTACATCGCCATGGTCAGCACCCAAATCTGCGCGGTGGCCTTGTTGCTGGTTCAACTCCGGTCCGCAAGCGCCTCGCGGACGGCTCCCATTACCACGCACGTGGCCGTGCAAAAGGCGTTGACCCTGGCCTTCGGCAGCATCGCGCTAGTCCTGGTCGTCTTGCTGGTCAAGTCATTTTTGTTACATTAGGCAAATCCGGTACCACCATTGATGGAGAAATGATGAATCCCACGGAGCATCGAGCGGAAGCGGATGGGATGACCGAGCGTTTAAGTTTCACCGCCGTTTGGGCCATCATCCTTTTGCTGGGATTGGTATATTTGCTCCTGGGAATTTTCCAGCCCCTCGGAATTTACGACGAGGGCTTGATCATTTATGGCGCGCAAAAGGTAATGCAAGGCCAGATCCCGTATCGGGACTTCGCCGCTTATTACGCCCCCGGCCAGTTTTATACTCTGGCGGGAATATTTCGTCTCTTTGGCGGCTCGATCCTGGCGGAGAGAGCGTGGGATACATTGGTTCGATTCGGGATTTGTATCCTGACGCTCCTCATCAGCCAACGGTTGGTTCCGAAGAAAGCCGCCTTATTTGCTCCCTTGATTTCGCTGCTCCTTCTGGCATGGTGTGGAAACTATGCCTATCCCGTGATCCCCGCGATGTTCTTCAGTCTTCTCTCCATCCTTTTAGCACTGCGCTTCTTTTCGGAACCACGCGCGCCGCTGTTGTTTCTGGCAGGAGCGGCCACCGGAGCGACGGTCCTCTTTCGACAGGATATCGGAGCGTTCGCATTCTTCAGCATCGCATTCACCCTGATGGTTTCCCCGCTCATAAGCTCCCAGTTCAAAGTGGCAAATAAAGAAAGAGCGAGACAGCGCTTCGATGCGCTAATTCGTTACGGGATCGGCGCCGGCAGCCTCTTAATTCCCGTTGTGTGCTATTTCCTTGTAACCGTTCCCCGCAATGATTTGCAGGCGGACTTCCTGAGATTCCTGCCCGTGCAAGCGAAATTCAGGTCTTTGCCGCTCCCACCCCTGATTCCAAGCTCCTCTTATCTATTGTCGAGCTGGGCTCTGGGCGATATCTGGTTCTTGTTTTATAGTCCGCTGGCGATCTATCTGATAAGTACCATTGGCTTGTTCCGCTCGGCCTGGAAAGCACCGGAGCATGCGTTCAGACTCGGGCAGCGAGGCCGCCTTCTTCTGACCGTGTTCGGCCTCCTGCTCTATTTACCAGCTCTGTCGCGGGCTGACCTAACCCACTGCCTGGCGCCGACTCTCCCTGCCTGCATTTTAATTATCCTTTTGCTTGTTGATCGGCCCCGTCAAAAGCGATGGCCTTTGAACATCGACCCTGTGGCGGTAAGTGTGATGTTACTTGCAGTATCCTATCTCTTATTTTCCATCGTTCTCTGGTGTGGACACCTTTATACGTGCGCACCATGGAAGGCCACATCCACGCTGCGGCGAGCACATTATTTCCATCTGGACCCTGATATGGAAGATGCAGTGCGGTTTGTGCAAATCACCGTGCCCGAGGGCCAGGAAATTTTTGTGGGCAATTCGCAGCATCATCAGGTGTTTGTCAGCAACGTCCTCTTCTACTTCCTGGCTGAGCGTGATGCGGGGACTCGCTATTATGAATTTATACCGGGCATCATCACCACCGCTCCTATACAGCAACGGGTCATCGCTGAACTTGAGAATAACCACGTTGCATACATTGTTATGTGTGCGAGCGCCGCTCTTTCCGGTCATGGCAATGAAGTTCCACCCGACAGTGGAGCGACAATCCTGGACGACTACCTGCGAGGGCGCTATCGCCGCGTCCGAAATTTCGGGGATTACTCCATTTCACAGAAGAAGCTTGGGGATGACGCGGAAGGAGGAGGCAAAGGAATTCATCAAAAACCTTAAGCCTCCACATTCCCTGACTCGCCTTACGTCAAGTATAATGCCATTGTGTATATGACCCTCGTATGCTGCTGCCTCCTTTTGAACGCCGGCGGCTCGGTGTATCTCCTGGCTCAGGCGAAGATCGAGCGGCGGAAGAAAACGCTGTTTGCGGTGGCGGCGCTCACCTCAATGGCACTGAAGTTGGTCCTAGCAAGTCATTGGAGCGATTATGATTTGGACTCTTACAGAATTGTGTCCTCGCTTGTACTGGACGGAAAAAGCGTCTACGCGAACACGGCGCGGTACAATTACGCTCCGCTTTGGGCATTGTCCCTTGCCGGCCTCAAGCAGATTTCCACCCTGCTCCCGGCCATGCGAGGCCAGGCCCTTCACTTCTGCGTCACCGCCTTCCTGGCCATCGTGGATGTAGCCCTGGCCGCACTTCTGGCCACGAAATACCGTTACGGCGCGGGAATCTTCTTTCTTTGCTGCCCGGTCACCGTGCTCTTAACCGGCGCTTATTCTCAATTCGATAACTTCGCCCTGCTCGCCGGGCTCGCGGCGTGGCTGCTGGTTCGCAAGGGGACCGCCCGGTGGCGCCGCGTGCTGCCCTCCGCCGCATTGCTCGGCCTATCGCTCACCATCAAACACGTCTTCTTCCTGTTTCCGCTGTGGCTGCTCTTCTGGTCCAAGCTGGGAAGCTTACGAAAACGTCTGGCGTACGTGGCAATCGCCTATGGACTCTTCGCCTTGTCGTTCCTGCCGTGGGCAACCGATCCGGTATCGCGCGCGGGGATTTACCAGCACGTCTTCCTTTATCGCTCCAGGTTTCACTTGTCCGTCCTTCATCTCCTTGCAGCTTCGGGCCACTTTTGGATAGTTTCCCCCAGGGAGACGTCTCTCCTCGCGTTGATCTGGATAGCCGTGCTAATGGCGGCGGGCATTAAAGTGGCGCGCGGCGAAACCGAACTTTTCCCCATGTATCTTCTCGTGATGTTCGCCTTCTCGCCGGCACTGAATGATTACTATTTTGCTTTGCCCATGCTCGCATGCGCGATTCTCTACCCATGCTGGCCGGTGTGGGCCTTGACCAGCACGGCAATAATTGCCTTGTTCACTTCCCCGGGAGGAATCTTCTGTTTACCATTCAACAGGCTCTATTACCTCACGATGCTCAGCAGCCAGATCTCGGTCGGGGTCCTGTTCATCGTCCAATTGAGGCAAGCGGCCCGGCCGGATTTGCTGGCACTCTCCCCACCCGACACCGCGAGAAAGGCTGCAACTCTTGCCGTTGCCGGCATGGCAATGATATTCCTCATTCTGCTGATCAAAGCATGGGCATTGGGTACGGCCAATTCAACATGGCTTTTACCGGGGGATAACGGATGAATCAGACTGGCCCGGGCAATCCTTAGCATAGGCCTCCCACTTCACCAAGTCCTGGTCGGGTTCCGCCAACCAAACCTGCCGGTCCCTGTAGTAATCAATTAGTTCCTGATTGCGGTCTCGGCCCATATCCATGGCCCAAACCACTTGGGCGCTGTCGATATCGGCGAGGTTGTAAACCCAGTCGTACAATGACTTCGAGCGCTGCGCGAATCTCACGAAGACGAGTTGCTTTTTTGGCAATGCTTGCAACTGGGCCAACATCCGCTCGCGGTCCGTCTTAACCACCTGGGCGTTGTACCAAGTGGGCGGCCAATCGGGAGTGATGGGCAAGTGCAGCGGACCGGCACCCGCCCGTACGATCAATAGAAAGGCGCAACCCAGCGGGAGGGCCCGCGTGAGGAACCGCCCGGACGGCTGGCTATGCCACTGCCACTGGCGCAGGCGCCGCAAAGCAACCAGCAGCAGGGCGACAACCACGCACGTAAGGGGCGCGGCGTAGTGCGCGAAGAAAAATACTTCGATGGCGAGGCCCGCGGAATATGTTCCCGCCACCGCCAGCAGAAAACGTGTTTCCCGGGAGATCGACTGCCACGAAAAACCTATGGGCAGCGTGGCGATCGCCATTACCAAGGGGAGCGTGAGCAACGGACCAAGATAGAATATCCAAAGGTTCACGAATTTGGCCGCGATGACACTCACCATACCCTTGGCCGTGCGCGTTTGCTGGTAGAAACCCAGCTCATTGTGGGTATAGAAGTCGTGCATCGCCTGGTGGTGATAGACGGGCTCTGGCCGGGGCGATTGCCACATGAAGTAAGGGGCCACGGCGTAAGTGCTGCGGTCCACCTGGTAGGGCATACGGAACGGGCTGCCGGTAACGCGCCAAAAGTAGAAGCACGTGGCAAGTGCCCCAAGGCTCAGCACGATGCTCAAAGGCGCCACCACGCGCCTCGCCACCACCCCCAGCGGCGGCCTCTGCCCGCGCACGAACCACACGATCAACGCTGCGGCCACGGGCAGGCAGAAAACAAATCCCTCATACGGACGGCTGTTGGCCAGAATCACCGCCCCCAATCCCATCAGTAGAGCGTTGCCCACGCGCTCGGACCTTTTGATGCGGGGCAACACTCCCAGAACCAAGGCCCCGCCGATGGCCGCCATGGCCCCGCCCCAATAGCTATCCGCCCAATAACTGAACACGCCGAAATGCATCGCGGAGAGCAGCCCACCGAGTAGCGCCCAGGGAGGCGGCAGCCATCCTTGCAACATCCAGCAGAGGGCCGCGCACAAGAGCGCCACACTCAGCCAGACTCCCACAAACGGATGGCCGGTTGTGACTTGCCCCAGCGCCAGCATTAAACCCTGAGCCGGAGGATACATCGAGGCATAAGTCGGTTGTTGAATCACGTGGAACGTCTCAAAGTGAATCCACATGGGGTGAGGAGGGTTGGCCAGGCGGCCATGCGCAAACGTGTCCGCAGCCAGAAGAAAACTGAATTCATCGTTAACATACGGTTCCGGCTCAGGCAGAACCGGCAGCGCCGCCGCGCGCAGAGCAAGCGTCACGAGCGCCACCGTGATGATGGACAGCCGTTGCCGGTTGGCCAGCCCCACAAAGCGGCGCTCGACGGAATCAAACCAGCTCGCGCCCAGGCGGGGGCACGCAAAGGCCATCACCACCAAAATCAAGGCGAGGCCGGCTTCAATCCACATCATCATATTGGATTCGAGAACTGGTCGTTCCGCTAGATGAGTAGCCCTGTGGCTGGCGATTAGCGATGGCCGGCGGCCGTCCACTCTGGCCTGGCGCAACTCCCCATGGAGTCCAGTGCTCTGCCCACCTTGGAATCAGCCGCGCCACGACTTGGCTGGCCGCCGCGTAAGGAATCGCTGCCAAAAGGTCGACAACATAGTGCTGACCCAGCCCAATGGTCGCCACCGCCGTTAACGCGGCAAAGGACCACAAAATCAGCTTCAAGGCCCGGCTCCTGGCGTTCACAGCAATCAACAACGCCCATACCATATGCATGGAAGGCATGCAATTGCAAGGAACCAGCGCCGATGCGACCCCGTGGCTCCTGTCAAAATAGGCGGGGCCGACTGCTGGAAACAGCGCAAAAAAGATGAAGCTCGCGATGCCGCCCACCAGCAACGCCCGGCGCATTTTCCGATCCTGCTCGACAATCCAAGCCAGGGTAATCATAATGAGCAACAGCTTGTAAATGAATACCAGGCTTTGCAGCGCCCAAAAGTGGTTCGAGGTCCACTGAAATGCCGCCAGCGGGTCAATACCGACTGCCCTGTCCATCTTCAAAAATGCCGCGTCGTAAGTTGGGACATAGGGCTGAGTGAGAAACTTCAGCAGGACGCTGCCCACCCGCCCATAGGCTAAAATTAACGCGAGCGTTACCAAATCATCGATACGTCGCCGGTCGTCCCGCCGCAAGAAAAATGCCAGCAGGAGAAGCAGAATCGGGCTGATTTGAATCCATACGTGAAGGGTGTGCATTTTACCGCTTTTTCAGCTCGTTAAATGGTTTCTACAACTATCGACCTCCGTCCTGAGCGATAACATACACCGGGCCCGCGCCGAATACAATTGTCCGAAAGTTACATTCTTAAATGGCTTGA
>PLWR01000645.1:0-7046 GCA_003165615.1 Acidobacteriota bacterium
TTCCCCGCGCTCCGGCCCCCGAGGCGCCACTCCTGCGGAACGAGGAGATGGAGCAAAGTTCCCAGTACTAATTATACCCAGTCCTATTCTACTATATTGCGGGGTTAGAAGTTACAATCCTCCCGGAGGAATTGTTATCAAGGTCATTATGGACCGCTTGATTAAAGCCTGCAAGAATGGGGAGTTCCGACAGGTTATGGCGCCCGTCGCCATGCGCTTCCTCGACTTCGCCACCTTACACCTGGGTGCTGGGGGGTGAAGAGCGGCGCTATAGCGCCTGGGCTGACGACCCGCAACATGCCTGGGTGAAAAACCGGTGATGGTGTCCGCCGCCTCGCGCCGAGGCTGGTTTTCCAGAGTCTACACACTTGCGCCCGAGATGTTTGCCAGGAAGGATGTTGAGTCAGTGGTAGGCTTGGGCGGCGCCGCCGGCGGCGCGAGAGGAATGGTCAACGCGCCTTTAGCAGGTTACACCTGGGATTGATTTTACACTCCGTGTTCCGCTCTTCATCATCATCGCCGGGACCATGCACCTGCCGGCCATCGTTACGGTCCATGGGGCTCCTCCGTGCATCCAGAAGACCGCGCCTCCTCCTGAGGCCCGCACCTTAAGGATAGTCGCGGTAATTCAAGCCGAGGTCGCACGAAGTTTTAATTCTGCGTTCCCCACATGGGCGCGCACAAACCGTACCAAATCCGTGGGCGGAACCGGCTTCTCCAGGTAATCGATCGCACCCATCTGCATGGCTTCGAGATAGCAATGCATATCGATGCATCGTGTCAGCACCAAAACGGGCCGGTGGCGGTCCATCTGCATGGCGTGGTCCAACACGCTGCGCCCCTCAAAGGCTTGGGAGCCTTGGCTCACGACCACGAAGTCAAAAGCCTCCGCCTCCAGGCATTGAATGCCGGCTTCATAAGTGGTGCAGGTGAAAACTTCATATCCCTGGCTTTCCAAAGTCAGGCGAAGGATCCTCAAGTCCCCAACTTCATCATCGACTACAAGAACTTTTATCGATCGAGTTGAAAACCCGATTCCGGTTTGAGTGAGTACATCGCTCGCCATGGGAAATCTCCAAACTCGATCACATCGACCCCTCATCCAAGTCGAGGTGATCGATACGCCGGCCTCACGGTGAGAAGGCTCTCCCTCCCCTTTTTTGAGTCGGGGAATCTTAGCCGTCTACATTACATCATACATATTGTCGAGCGCGAAGGACTCATAATCGCCCCTGGGTTTGGAAAAGGGGAACCTGCCATGGAGAGGGAATAAGGGAAGGCGTGGCAGGTATATGAGAGCGGCGAACATACCCAGGAGTTGCCTCCGATCCTTGCCACGACGCGGCCGATGGAAGGCCGCAGGGCAAACGCGAGCTACTGTTGAGCCCCCCCGCGCAGTTCCCGGATCCTGGAATTTGGTCCGGGCGACTCTGCGTGGTGCCGTCTGGGAGCCCACGCGGGCGCACTGTTTCATCTATTATTCCACGTGGGGGGCGGAACCCCAGCACGGTATTTTCACACTGACAATTCTACCGCAGAGCATCAGACACTCCAGGAGAGTAATTGTTCTATAATTAGTTGTCAAGGGATTTCTCACTTAATCATCAAAAAGTTCCCCCCGCAGGCAATAATTGAAACCACAGATTCTAAAGTCTTTATGTGCGTGACCTCGGGGAGGGCTGCTGAAAAATTAAGCGATAGGACAACATATCAGGTCACTATTTTTACCGAACAGACGCCGTCCGCCTTATCAAGGATCTGCTGGGCGAGGGCTGGGTTCGCATTGCCATATTCCCAGTGTTTATTACTTAGTTAATGACCCGGGGGAATCCGAGCCGCCGCATTTCATGCCCTTGTGGCAGGGCCGAGTGCGTCCATAAACGTCCCGGCCCGGGGATGCGGTGGCAAGAGCCCCGTTTCTTCTCTTGACCTTCCCGTGGTTTACGATATGCTGCGAATCCTTTACACAAAGAGAGGGCGATGAGTAATCCAGGCAATTCTGTTTCGGTGGGGAACGCTCCCGGCGCTGGTCTTTTGCCGGTCTCGAATTCCCAGCGTTGGACGTTGGTGGGTCTGCTCTTCGTCGCCTCCTTCATCAACTATCTCGACCGCGCCACCATCTCCGTCGCCTTGCCGCTCATTTCCATTGATCTGCGACTCGGTCCTGAAACCAAAGGGTTGTTGCTTTCCTCTTTCTTCTGGTCCTACGCATTGATGCAAATCCCCATTGGCTGGTGCGTGGACCGGTGGAACCTCCGCTGGCTCTACGCCGGCCTCTTTGCCGTCTGGTCGCTCGCCTGTGGACTGACAGGCTTCGCCGGCAGCCTGCTGGTCCTGATCTTGCTGCGAATCCTGCTGGGTATTGGGGAGTCGATCTACCTTCCGGGGGGAACAAAAATCGTAGGCATGCTTTTCTCTTCCCGGGAGCGCGGCTTTCCTTCCGGCCTCTTCGATAGTGGCACGCGCATGGGCTTGGCGGTGGGGGCCCCGTTGGTCGCCACGCTGATCATGTATTGCGGCTGGCGCAACATGTTCGCGGTGGTGGGGTTCACGGCTATCATCTGGGTAGTGCCCTGGCTTCTCGCCGCTCCCAGGAATCTGCAAGGTATACGTACTGCCGCCACGGATGCTGGCTCGTCACCCACGCGGCGAATTCGCGTTAATCGTAATTTGCTGGGTCTTTGCCTGGGATTCTTCTGCTTCGATTACTACTGGTATTTATTGGTCACCTGGCTTCCCGACTATCTCGTTACCGTCCGCCACTTGACACTGGTGCGCGCCGGATTTTACTCGGCGTTGCCCTATTTGGTTTTCGGCATCTGCGAGCCGCTGGGTGGATGGATCAGCGACGCACTGATTCGCCGCGGTTGGAATGAGACTCGTACGCGCAAAACCGTCCTCGCGGCCGCGTTTCTTTCCGGGATTCTGTTGATTCCCGCCGCCCGCGCGGAGACCTCCCTTGGCGCCCTCGCCTTCCTCATGGGAGGTTCGCTTGCCGGGCTGGCCACCGGCAACATGTTCGCGATGGTTCAGTGTTGCGCGCCGCCCGATGAAGTGGGCTTGTGGACGGGCTTTGAAAATTTTGCCGGGAATATCGGCGGCGTCCTGGCGCCACTCGTCACCGGGTTCCTGATTGCCCGCACCGGCTCCTACCTTCCCAGCTTCGCCCTCGCCTCAGGCGTGTTGGTCGCGGGCATCCTCGCCTATGGATTCATCGTGGGAGAACTGAAACCGGTCGTGAATGAACCCCATTACTGAGCGCTGCGAAATTGAGNNTGTATTATGCAGCGCTCAGTAGTGGCCTTCACGCCGGCCCCTAAGCCCGCCTCTACGAAAAACCTCGCGCTACGGAGTCCTCACTCTTGCCCGCATCTCCGCCCTGGGGGCAAGTCACCTTAATCGGGTTCTGCGCTTTCCATGATGAAGGGTACGCGGGCGTTGCAATGGGTACAGACCGCGGACCTCTCCACCGACTTATTCTCAGGCGTGCTCGTCGCCCTGAACGTGCGCAGGCAGTCCGTGCAGGTCANNCCGGCGAAGCCCGGCCGTACCCGAACAGGGATGGTCACCATTTGCGGAAGGTGGGCACGGTCAGGTGATTTTCGGACCAGATCATGCAGGGTATGCAGGAGTTCACTGATTCTCAGTGCGCCTTTTTGGAACCAAACGTCGGGGTTAGCTTCCGCCGGGATATCAGTGGGGATTGCTGCCGAGAGAACAATGACCGGTATGAAAGGAAACCGCCGGCGTACTACCGATACAAACTCGATTCCCGACATGCGGGGCATCTGAAAGTCAGAAATAATGACCTTGGGGAGCGCATCCCGGAGTTTTACCAGGCCGTCAATTCCGTCCTCTGCCTGCCGTGCAACGAAACCCGCTTCCTCCAAATGCTTTGATAGAAGCTCCCGCATCGAACGATCGTCGTTCACCAACAAAACACTATCTGCGGAATCGTCGCGCATAAAAGTCTCCTCGATATACGCTGGGAGAGGGTCCGGACTATGAATCAGCTATATATCGAGGGTGACCCCATTGTCTGTTCAATATTGCACACATTTAGGTCAACATCGCTCACTGCGGTAAGTTGCGGAGCAGCGCCGTTGGTGATCGGTGGGAACTGCCGTGAGGTTCTGTGCGGGCTTGGTGGGGGTGATCCATCGTGCTTACCGAAGGGGTAAATTCAATGCCTGGAAGCAACGCCCCCGGAAAGTGCAAACGTAACAATATCCGGCCCCGGAGGGTTGAATCCGGGAGATTTCACGCGGGAATTAGGCCCCCGCTGAAAGGGTCTTGCACTACTCGTATTCGATCAGGGCCATGGAGAGAGCATTGAAAGGCTCCAGATCGAATTGCACATAGGGCCCTGCTGCCTTGAATTTCAGCGGTCTGCGCTCCGGCAGGTGCGCAACGGCGGTGATTTTCCTGCCGCTGGGGACTTGTACCCGCACTGTGGCCGCCACCGGAAATGGGGGCAATTGCTGCTGCATGGTCAACAGCCCCGCGAGCAGCCGCTTTTTTTCTGCCTGGTGGAACAGCGTCATCTCCACCGACGGGTGCGTGTCCGCCTCAAAGTGGTAGGGGCCGGGCAGCACGCGTTTCAGCAACGCGGAAACCAGGCGGGCGTTCACCGCCTCGTTGCTGCTTTCAATTGCTGCCGCCACCCACACGGTTTTGCCTTTCCCGTATATGTTCCACACGATCCCCGGGTCCGTCCCCGGAGTGAGCGCCGGCGGGTTGCTGTGAATCGCGCCAAAGCGGCTGCCGATCGGCCTTCCCTGCGCGGGCGGCGCAAACGGCAGGGTGATGGTGGCCAGCGCCTCGGCGCCGGGCAGGACCATGGCTTTCAGCATCGGTCCGGGAAAGCTCAACTCCTTCTGCGGCCACAGGAGTTTCTGCACCGCCTCATCTTTCGGCGAGAGATAGGTCCACGAGGTTCGCCACGCTTCCGGCGTCGCTTCACCGGAAAAGCTGCCGCCCGCGCCCCCTTCACTTCCCTGGAGCTTGCCGCCCACGGTCCCCGTATAACGCACGCCGAAAACATCTTCCAACAGGAAGCGCGGCCCGTTCTTGTCGAACCGGTCGAGTGACGACGGTCCGCTGGCATACAGCACGCCGCCCGCTTCCACAAATTTGCGGAACTGATCCGCCTGCGCAGCGGTCATTTCCAATACGTTGGGGAGCAACACAGCGCGGTAATTCTTCAACTGGTCGAGGTTGGCGTTGGTGACGACGCCGAAAGGAATATGTGCCTCGCGCAGAATTCGAGCCAGGCCCACCACGGCGTCGCGATGGGGGCAGTCTTCCAGCGCCCGGATCTGCCCGACGCGGATTTTCTGTTCCAAGGGGTTATAGACCGATTCCTTGTCGAAGTAGATGGCGACGTCCGCCAGCAGATCGCCACCGTAATAAGGCTCGTAAGGGGCGCGCTCCGTATTCAGAGCGGAAAGGTATTTGTACAAGTCGTGGTTGAGTGTGCCGTCCACGTTGATGGCGTCAATCATCATGAAGGCGGCCGAGTGCAGGGGCGCCACCGCGGACTCCTTCCTGATCTCCTCGAAAGGTTTGGTGGTGACGTGATCGCGCAGATCGCGCGTGCGTGAGGTCATGAATTCCAGGGGGCGATGACGGGTCAAGCCGTGGTAGGTTTTGCACACCAGGGAGTGCTGGGCCGCGCCGCCGTAAAAATCGCCGCACACGTAGTCCATGGCGTCGCGAATTTCCAGCGGCATGCCGAATCGCCAGTTGTGGAGCGCCCCGGCGTAGTTCAGGGTCACGGAGATGGGCCGCGTCTCCTTGACGGCGTGGTACACCGCCTGCCCAAAATCCAGCATCCAGCGCTGGCGGGCCGCCTGAAACTTTCTCCAAGTGGGATCATCCCAGTCGACGATGCGTGGCGGTTCGGCACCCTCCTCGCGGCGGAAGCGCTCCGTGCAGTGGGCGCAATAGCAGACGTCCGGCCACAACGGCATGTCAACAAAGATGCCCTCAAAATCATAGTTGCCCGTGAGCTCGCGCAGGCAGGCCAAGGTGTGCTCGCGGTAGGGCGAGTTGAGGCAGGCGAACCCATAGCGCTGCGGGTGCGAGGGAATGCTGTCGTCGTCCGGCACGAGGCGCCAGTCCGGATGGTATTCGTACGCCCAGTTGTCATAAATCAGGCAATAGTAGGCCACGGAGTAGAGCCCGTTACGCTTGCTTTCCTGCACCATCTCGCCGAAAAAGTCGCGGCCTTTCATGTTGCGATTCATCTGCCCGATCTTGGTGCGCCAATAGCAAAGGCCCGTGCACGAGTTGCCGTACGGCATCACCGACTGGAAGCCCGCGTCGGCAATGGTCTTCACAATATCAGCAGGATCGAATTTGGAGAGAAGCGCCGGGTCCCAGTCCGGGACGTGCATGTCCACCAGGCTGCGGCGGTAGACCTCGTCGGGCCAACGCGGGTGGTGCGCAGGAATCTTTACCGCCGCCGCCGCGCCTTGTTGCGCTTGACCTGCTTGCGGCCGCGCTACACTTCCCAACACACCCAAACCCACCAACTCATTGAATGTCCGCCTGTTCATTACTGCCACCCTCCGCTCGTCAAGAAATTATGCAGCGCGAAATAACCGGCTAAGGTAGTTAACAGCCTCGATGATTCAAGTCAAGTTAAAATGGTGCGTTGGGTCCGGCGTGTGAAAAACACAGAGTTGGCCGCATTTGGGAAGGTCGTAGGTAGCGCATCGATCGGCGCCACCTTCGAATTATGGGGCGCTTTCAACTGTTAGTCTGAGCCCGATGGCCTTGGTAACCGCAAACAAGGTGGACAGGCGGGGGTTGCCGTGGACTGACAATGCCCGGTAAAGACTCTCGCGCTCGATGCCGGCGGACTTGGCAACCTTGGCGATGCCCTGGGCCTGGGCGAGGTGGCGCAGGGCAATCAGCAGGACGCGGGGTTCGTCCTCATCTTCTAATGCCGCTTTGAGGTATTCGGCGGCAAAATCCGAGTCCTTCCGAAGCCGCCGGAAGATGGCTTTGTCGTGGGAGACGCTGGCTTTACGTTTCATAAG
>PLWR01000645.1:7091-7633 GCA_003165615.1 Acidobacteriota bacterium
AAGTTCCCGGCGGCGAGCCGGTCAATTCGCGTCGCAATCTTCGCCTGCGCGCGCGCATCCGCCAGTTCCGACAGCCAATCGTCAAAGACATCTTTTCCGGCGCGGCTGACGTAGTGGCGAATCTCGATCACGTTTTTATTGTAACTTATAAATCACACGGTGGCAAGTCAATAGGGTCGCTCCAGGAATGGGAGCAAGGGCGCAGGCGTCCAGAAAGCGCGGTGCGCACCTACTTCAGCAGCTTCGGAAGGATAAATACGCCATTCCGGCTTGAGCCAATNNGCCTGACACCTGATACCTGGCGCCTGACACCTACTTCCCTCCCCCGCGGGACCGAATCATTTGCAGGGGATTGATGCGCACCATGGCATTTTGAGCGCCTTCACGGTTCTGCTCAGTGCGATCCAGGAATTCCTTCTGCACGTAGTCGACGAAGGCCTGCATTTCTTCCTGCATCTCGCGCATGCGGCGGCGCATATTCATGATGATATCGATCCCTGCCAGGTTCACTCCCAGTTCGCGAGTGAGATTCAGGATGGTTT
>PLWR01000461.1 GCA_003165615.1 Acidobacteriota bacterium
ACACGCCCATCATGCCGATCCGCAGCATTGCCATGGGACTGACCCACGCACGCGGCAAGGCGACCGGCGACGACCGGCTGACCAGCCCGCTGACCGGCGCTCCGTGTTTCTACTATTGGGTGAGAGTGGAGAAGTTCAAACAGGGCAAGCATGCTGGGTGGGTCCCGGTCTCCAACGAAATGGATCGGCGGCCATTCTACCTGGATGATGGCACAGGCAAGGTGCTGGTCAACGCGGTGTATGCGGAATTCGACGTCCTCCCAACCTTCTGCTACGAGATCGGGCCGAAACTGGGTAGCAAGCGGTTTGTGGAGCCATCGCTCGGTGTGGCGGGGCCTTCGGAACAGGACCTGCGCACGTATCTGACGGGCGCAGCCGAACGCGCACGCGCAGCACTCGCCGCAACGAATGTGCCTGGCTCCAGCGCGGCGACAAAGCCCCCGAGCATTGGCTACAAACTGGCAGTTCCGGGAATCTCCAGCGGCGACGGATTGAGCCTCGACTTCGGCGCGCACCACTATCGCTTCACGGAGGATTGCCTGCTTGCTGACCGCGACTGCATCGTGCTGGGGACTTGCGTTGAGAATCCCAGCCCCAAAGACGACCACGACCGCAACCTCATTACGAGGGGCGAGAACGAGAAGACCTTCCTCATCAACTCGATGAGCGAGCAGAAAGCCGAGAAGGGCCTCCGCAAGCAGGCTCTCATCTTGATTCTGATCGGCTCTTTCATGATCATCATGGCCGCTGTCTTTACTCTCGGCAACGCCGGCTTGTTGTAAATTAAAAGTATTTGGCTCCGAGCCGAATTCCTCCGCGGCCCTTTCTCCTTGCCGGCCAATGAACAGTTCGCGATTCCGATTTTACATGCTGCAGGGGAAAGCAAACTACGCTTGCCTCGGCGCTACCCGCTACGAGGCGTGTTAAGAATTCAAGGATCTACTGCATTCCATTCCCGGGCCCGCGGTCCGGCTAAACGGCTTTTCGTCCCGCTGAATTCACAAAACACTGGGGCGGACATAGAGTCTCTCGACTTCATGAGGGTTGGGTGGCACTATAGCAGCCGACCGCAGGCCCTTCGCATTCATAGGTCAAAGGAGGCACGTTATGGCGACTACGGAGAGCAATCTTAAGGAAGCGTTCGCGGGTGAGAGCCAGGCGAACCGGAAGTATCTGGCATTTGCCAGGAAGGCCGAGGTGGACGGATTCATCACGGTGGCACGACTGTTCCGAACCGCCGCGGAAGCCGAGACGATTCATGCGCTCGGGCACCTGAACGCCATGGACGGCGTGGGATCGACGGCGGATAACCTGCGCGCGGCGATCGCGGGCGAGACTTATGAATACACCGAAATGTATCCGCCCATGTTGCAGCAGGCCGTCGCCGATGACCACCGGGCCAAGCGCATGTTCGCCTACGCCTTGAAGGCGGAGGCGGTGCACGCGAAGCTCTATCAGATGGCGTTGGAAGCGGTCGCGCAGGGCAAGGATTTGACCACGGTGGATTTCTACCTGTGTCCGGTCTGCGGCGATATTGAGATCGGCAAGGCGCCAGCCTCCTGTCCGATATGTGGTACCAAAGGGGAGAAGTTCGTTAAGGTTTAGGTCCTCGTCCGACTGGGTTCGTGTCCATTGAAATCCGCAAAGGAGGACCCATGGGCGCCCACATCGTAAGCCTAAGAGATCGCGAGGAGATTGCCGAAGGCACGATGGCGTTTTATTTCGGCAAGCCTGCCGGCTTTGACTTCGCCGGAGGGCAATCAATTGATTTGACCCTGATCGATCCGGCGGAGAACGACGCCGAAGGCGACAAGCGGGCCTTTTCGCTGGCCAGCGCTCCTCACGAAGCCGATTTGATGGTCGCGACCCGCATGCGCGACACGGCTTTCAAGCGCGTTCTGAAGACCCTGCCGCTGGGCAGCCAAGCCAAAGTGGAAGGCCCCTTCGGCTCCATGACCCTGCACCGAAAGGTGGCTCGTCCCGGCGTGATCCTGGCGGGGGGGATTGGCATCACGCCGTTCCGCAGCATGCTCGGCCAGGCCTTCCGGGAAAACACTGGTCATCGCCTGTTCCTTTTCTACGCCAACCGTCGTCCCGAAGACGCGGCATTTCTGCCTGAGCTTCAACAATGGGTGGCACAGCACCCGGACTTTACCCTCGTCGCCACGATGACCAGCTCGGGGAAATCCTCGACCCCCTGGGACGGCGAAACCGGATACGTCAACAAGCCAATGCTGGTGAAGTATGTTGGAGATCTGGCCGAGCCCGTCTACTACCTCGCGGGTCCGCCGGGTTTGGTGGCCGGGATGCGCGACATGCTTAGCGAGGCGGGCGTGCAGGACGATGAAGTTAACAGCGAAGACTTCTCCGGATACTGAGACCCGTCAAGTGTAGGGCCGAACTGCGTTCGGCCGCCGCAACGTCCGCGGCCTTGGCGATGCGGCCAGGCAACGTAGCGCCGACCTTGAGGTCGGCATGTGCTGGCCTCAAGGTCAGCGCTACGGCAGCGTGGCAGCGCCGCATCCACACACGCCTCGTGGGGGCTGGGCTTTGCGCTGCCCTGGCGCCTTTTCACGGCGGCTGTGCGCCGCCAACCTGCATGGCGGGGTAAACCCGCCGCTACATCGTATAGGCGGCATCACGCCGCCACTACACAAAAATGACCCACCCCCCGCCCTCCCGCGACACGCCCTCGCGCGATGGTTTCGCCCCTGTCCAAGCTGGTGTAAACTGCGGCGCATGCTCTTCATGGTTATCGAACGATTCAAGCCGGGCAGCACCGCGCTGATCGGCGAACGATTCAAAAAGAACGGCAGAATTCTCCCCGACGGCGTCATCTACCACGCAAGCTGGATGGAATTCAACGGAGCGCGCTGTTTCCAAATCATGGAAGCCGCCAACCCGGAACTGCTGCGAATCTGGACGGCCCATTGGGACGATCTGGTTGATTTCGAAATTGTCCCCGTAGAAACGTCCGCGGATTATTGGGCGAAGGCAGGGAGCTAAGATCAGGTGTCAGGTGTCGGGTGCCAGGTGTCAGGGACGGGACACGGGATTCGCGACTCGGGATTCGGGTTTCGGGGTTAGGGGTTCGGGAAGAAGAATCTCGAATCCCTAATCCCTAATCTCGAGTCCCGAAGCCTGCCGCTTGAAATACCCCTTTTTCTGCGCTACGGTATCAATTGTGGCTAAGAGCTCCTACACTGCACACCGCAAGTCCGAACGCCGTCCCATGCGGCTCGCCGTGGTGCTCTTGCTGGACTCCGAGGAAGGGGAGATCCGGCAAGAGGGGTTCACGGTCGATGTCTCCCAGCATGGGTGTCGATTCGAGGGCGCGGCATCCGTAAGCGAAGGAGAGTTGGTTCGATTGCTTCCCTGGGATTCCCCCGAAGGCGCCATTGCCGGCCGCATCGTGTGGGTGGGTGAACCGGCCTCGGACTTGGCGGGCGAAGCCGGTATCGAGT